>JALWYR010000216.1 GCA_027003085.1 Flavobacteriales bacterium | reverse complement strand
AAGATTTTTTTGTAACTTGCATAAAAGTCGTTCATGGTTATTTAATTTATTGATTGACAACTAAATATACGAATTTTATTCGTAACATGAACGACTTTTTATCATATTTTTATAATGCACAACGGGTTTAAAAAGATATGTTATTACTGGTATTAATGGCAATAAAGCAGACTTCTACAAAGTCAAAAGTATAATTAAAGTATGTATTCGATATACCTAAATTCAGAAGGTCAAGGATTAGGATTAAATGAGTTTAAAGACAAAATGCTTCAAATATGCACCGACCATCAAAATACGGGGGAAGCATTAGCTTTTGCTTTCCTGATATATGATTTTACAAATCCTAATCTTTGGAAAATCCTTAATGACAGAGAATACTGGATGGCCCTAAGTGAAATATCCGGTAATTATTTAACAATTTTTAGTCTTAATTATAGAGATAACCAAAAAACAAAGAAACCTATAAGTAGCTCAAAAAGAATGGAATTAATAACAATGATAGATACATCTATTAGTTTAAAAGATGCTACACGAATTCTTAAAGAAAAATATTTTGACTGTTCAGATTTTTCATTTCCCTCTATTTTATTTTTCCAGGTTGAGGACAATCAAGTTACTGGTAGTCTAGCCATAGAACTAAAAGAAGAAAAAATTGAAGAAAGTTTTCTTGAAATAAAAAGATATATCGAAGAAGCAGTTAGCACACTAAAAAAAGTTTCGAATGATGATTATATAGATTCTCAAAAAATTTTTGAACTTCTTTCTAAAAACTTAGAAAAGTTAAAAACAAGAAAAAAAATAATTAGAATTACAAGAAATTTTGGAAACATAGTAAATTTAATATCAAACATAACTAGCATATTTTAAACCGGACGAAAATACAATTACACAAACTCCAATATTCAAATTAACCGCAATGGAATTAAGAATTTTCATTTCAGAGATAGTAAAAAAGTGGCAAGAATTCAATTATGCTACTAACAATTCAGTAGGTCTTTCGGGACCGTCCAGTCATATAATTGGAGAGAAAGGTGAAAATTATGCATTAAAAAAATTAAAAAAATATTTTCCTGATTATGACTTTATTAAAACGGCTGGCAGCAAATCGCCGGCTGATATTATAGGCCTTAAAAAAGGCCGTAAATATTGGCATTTTGCCTTATATCAAGTAAAAACTTCATTATATAATTCCAAACTATCAGAAAACATACCAGAGAAAGAAACACTTCCTTTATTAGCAAAAATTATCAAAGAAAACTTTAAAACTAGTAAACAGACAAAAAGAGTAAGAAATCGCCCATTGTTAATTACCATTGGTTATGTCGGAATACAAAGCACTAAAACAAAAAATGGTTATAGGAATAAAATAATCAAATCAGTGCCCTATTCAAAAACATTTACATTAAATAAATTTAATTCATTACAATTAAGCAAAACAGAAATTAAAAATAAGTTACATAAGTTCTACTAATAGGATTGTTTAAAAACTATTATAAACAATGGCGGATAAAGTAGTAAAAGAGAATATAAGGAGCAAAATCACACTTGCGCAATAATTACCAAAAGCGCGGAAAAACCACACTTCTACTAATACACATATCTTCTACTCCCTCACAGTATAAAAAATCGTATCATTATTGTGTATTTTCGTATCATATCGTATCAAAATCGGTGGGTTTTGTATATTTAGCCCGTTATAAAAACCACACGAACAATAGCTGCCATTTAAAATGACAAAAAAGAAAAATAAAATAGAAAAGCAAAAAAAGTGGTTTTATGACTACATTGATAAAGCAGAAATAGTAATCGTCCAAGGTTATAAAAAATATGGAGACTACTTTTTATGTCCATGCTGTGGATATCCTACGCTGACAGAAAGAGGGGGATATGACATTTGTCCACTTTGTTTTTGGGAAGATGACGGTCAAGATGATCACAATGCTGATGAAATCTTTGGGGGACCAAATTCCGATTACTCTTTGACTGAGGCAAGACAAAATTTCAGAAAGTATTATACAATGTATCGCCCCGCCGATAAGAATGAATTTGAAATGACGACCATTAAGAAAAATCATAAAGGTAAAGTCGTTTTTTATAAAGTGGCTTTGAAAAAGCGAATTATAAAAAAATACCACGAGCTAGTGGAGCTGACGGACATCAAAAAGCGAAAACGACTGTGGAGTGAAATAAAAAAATTGGAACGGAAATTAATATAACACGCCATTGCTAACAACATGTTTGAAATAAGCGACTAAAATTATGTTTAGTGTATCTCACAATAATCGCTTGCATAGTAAAGTATATTTCCTAAAACTCCCTAATAAATAACCCGTAAACTTTCGGCATGAAAAAATTAAAATCCATAATCTATAAAATAGAACCATTTTTTGAGCATGTGGGCATTGGGTTGCTTTTCATTAAAACAGGTATTTATATTCTGGATGAATTACATACCAATTTTTTCGCGATAACCGGACTCATATCCATTTTTTGGGGAGGGTTCCAAATTCTCATAGGAATAATAATTTACGTTGTTGTAATCTTAGCTTATATATTTAAACCCGAAAGTTTTATTCATATCAAGCGAAAAAGGATTGTGGAAAGCGTTTTGAAAAGAGTCGAGAAAGATTTGGAATCGGGTAATATTCAAAAGGCACAAGATAGATTACATGGACTAATTTCAAAATACCCGAACTACTTGAAAATCAAATTTGAATTGGCCGGAATATATCTTCTGGACAAGGATTATGTCAATGCAGGACGGTATTTGTTTTTAAAGCCGGCTTTAAACAAGCAGGAACGTTTTTGTGTCGAGAAATTCAAAAATAGTTTGGGAAATAATCCGTTTCAAATACTTAAAAAAATTTCCAGTCCATCCCAAATTGACCGGGAATTTGTTCAAAGTTCAAAATCGAAAATAGCCGAATTGGTTAATAATATTAAAGTTGAATCTGAGAAAAAAAGTTGGATTGTTAAGAATTATTCCTACTACCTTCATGAATTAAATGCGCCCTTTTATCAAAGATTTTTTCATAATCATAAGGACGTTATAATTCAAATTATAATTCTAATCACATTAATATGCTTGACAGAATTTTTGAAAAAATAAAGCCGGAAGGTGAGTATTGACGATACGGGCATGATAATTATTATCCTAAGCATCAAATCTCACCCCCTTTAATCCAAATGCGCTTGTGGGTGAGTTCGTAGGGGAGGTTAGAATGTCGCCGGATTATAAAATCATTTACTGGAATTAATAAAATATCTTTTCAGGTAAAATATGGATAAGATTTGGATATTCCATAAAAATATTACTATCTTTGTTTTCGGATACAATATGGGTAAAATATGGATAAATATCTAAAAAAGCTAAACTTTGATTTTCGGACAAATCAAAAAGTATTAAAGCTTATTTCTCAAATAGACGCATACAAAGGGAAATGGAATATCATTGAAGCGCGAGAAAATATTTACCTTAAAGAATTAAAAAGAATCGCCACCATAGAAAGCATCGGATCATCTACACGAATTGAAGGTGGCACACTAACAGACCATGAAATAGAAGAACTTTTAAACAATGTCGAAATAACAAAACTTGAAACAAGAGACCAGCAGGAAGTCATCGGTTATTATGAGACGTTGGAACTCATCTACGAGAATTATGATAAAATACCGCTATCGGAAAACTACATAAAACAATTACACCAAAACTTGCTTAAATACAGTGAAAAAGACAGCCGACACAGGGGGAAATACAAAACACTTTCCAATAAGGTGGTTGCCCGTTATCCGGGCGGGGTTCAAAAGGTGATTTTTAATACAACCGATGTTTACTTGGTTGAAAGTGAGATGAATCATTTGATAACATGGACCAATGAACAATTTGAAAAAGCCGAAATACACCCCTTGATGATTATTGCAATTTTCATATACGAATTTTTGTCCATTCATCCCTTTCAAGATGGTAACGGCAGGTTATCACGCTTGCTGACAACACTTTTGCTATTAAAACACGATTATTTATTCGTTCAATATGTATCATTCGAAAATTTGATCGAAAAAACAAAAAAAGAATATTACGAGGCCTTAATGGACGGGCAAAAAAACAGGAATAAGGATAATGAAAACATTTCAAAATGGGTTTTGTATTTCCTTGACAAACTGAATACACTTACCCAAAGACTCGAAGCAAAATACGATTTGTTTAAATCCAAAGGAGGATATTTAAACGAGCGACAAAAAGCACTAAAAGATTATCTGGAAAAAAACCAACCCTTGAAAATATCGGATTTTGCAAAAAGGTTTACGCACGTAAACATCAACACATTAAAGAAAGACTTGCAGTATATGAAGAAAGAACAAATCATTCAAAGTATCGGAAAAGGCAAGGGAACGGTGTATGTAATCAATAAGGAAAAATAATCCATCAAAACAAACTTCTTTCCACCAAACCCCATTCTTTCTAATCCACAAACGCCTCTTTGATAACCGCTTTGACCTGTTTTATTTCGGCGGGGCTTAATGCGTCGAGTCTTTTTATTATCCGGCTTTTGTCGATGGTGCGGATTTGATCGATAACAATCCAGCCGGAAACCGAGCTTTGATTTACGGGCACCCGCGTGGGATAAGCCTTGGAGGCGGAGGTTATGGGGGCAATAATCACGGTGCGCAAATACTTATTCATTTCGTCGGGCGAGATTATTACACAAGGCCGGGTTTTTCGGATTTCGCTGCCGCGCGTGGGGTCCAGGTTTACCAGCACAATGTCATATTGTTTGATCACAATTCATCCGGGTTTTCGTCTTCAAAAACATCGTCGAACAACAATTGATCATCGCCATTTTCGTGCATTTGCTTGAAAGCCGCTTCCCAATCCTTGCGCGGATGATCAACGGGTTTCAGAAAAAGGCCGTCGTCTTTAAGAATCAAAATAACGCTATCCTTCATTTTATATTTTTCCAATACGGCCTTGGGAATCCGAACGCCTTTGGAATTCCCGATTTTGATGATTTTAAGTTCCATATCACGATACTTGTAATTACAAAGTTAATACTTTTCTTGAAATCGGGGAAAAAAGTCGGTTTTTTAAGCAAGATAATCCACAGGAACCCTTCCCGAAAAATCGCGCCAGGGATGGGAGCTGTTATGCGGCGAAGGGGCGCGGCATGGTTTGCTGCCGGCGAGCAGGCTCCGAGGAACCGAGGAGACATCGCAGCCGGCCCTTAGCAAACCGCCGCGGCCCAAGCCGCATTTAAGCGGACAGCCCGGCCGGCGCCGGTGTTCGGCACACCAAGCGCGAGGACGCTCCGCCGGCCGAAGCGCTTGGTGTTGGCGAAGCCGCCGAACCCGAGCGGCGGGGCGCCCTGATTCTTAGCCGTCCCCGCTAAATTGACTAACTTTGCCGTCAAAACGAGTGCTTATGAAATCCTTGCGTGTCCGCTTTGCGCCCAGTCCCACGGGCCCCCTGCATATGGGTGGCGTGCGAACGGCGCTTTACAACTATTTGTTGGCCAAAAAACACGGTGGGCAATTCGTCCTGCGCATCGAGGATACCGACCAAAAACGCTTTGTTCCGGGAGCCGTGGACTACATCCGCGAAGCCCTGGAATGGGTCGGCATAGTGCCCGACGAAGGTTACGGCTACGGTGGCGATTACGGGCCCTACCGCCAAAGCGAACGCAAGGAAATCTATGACCGCTACATCCGCCAACTGCTGGACGAAGGTAAAGCTTACTACGCCTTCGACACGCCCGAAGAACTGGACACCGCCCGCCGCGAAGCCGAAAAACAAGGCCGGACGTTTACCTATGATGCCGCCACGCGTATGCGCATGCGCAATGCGTTGAGTTTGCCCACCGGTGAAGTAAAACGCCTGCTGGAAAGCGATGCCCCGCGGGTGGTGCGTTTCAAAATCCCCGAAGGCCGCACGTTGGTAATGCAGGATTTGATTCGCGGCCAAGTCCGGGTGGACACCTCCACGCTCGACGATAAAGTGCTGGTCAAAAGCGATGGACTGCCCACTTATCATTTGGCCAACATTGTGGACGACCGGTTGATGGAAATCACGCACGTAATCCGTGGCGAAGAATGGCTTCCTTCGTTGCCTTTGCACATCCTGCTGTATGAAGCCTTCGGTTGGCAGCCGCCGCAATTTGCCCACCTGCCGCTTATTCTCAAACCTTCGGGCAAAGGCAAACTGAGCAAGCGCGACGGCGATGCGGGCGGATTTCCGGTTTTCCCCCTGTCGTGGACCGACCCCGCCACAGGAAAAACCACGCAAGGTTATCGCGAAGCGGGATACCTGCCTCAGGCCTTCGTCAATATGCTTGCCTTGCTGGGTTGGAATCCGGGAACCGAACAGGAAATTTTTACTATGGATGAATTGATTACCGCCTTTGACTTGTTGCGCATCAACAAAAGCGGCGCCCGCTTCGACCCCGAAAAAGCCCGTTGGTTTCAGCACCAACATTTCCAGAAATTAAGCGATGACCAAATGCTGGAATTGATTATTCCGGTGCTTGAAAAACATTTGCAAAAAGACATCCGTTCCGACGACGGTTTAATGGATTATACCCGCAAAGTCTTGGCCCTGGTGCGCGAACGGCTTACTTTCCCGCAGGATTTTTGGACATGGACCTCGTTTTTCTATGTTGCACCGGAGACTTATGCACCCAAAGCAGTCAAAAAGCAATGGAAAAGCCAAACACCGGAAATCATGGAGCAAGTGCTCGCGGTTTTGGAAAATATCGAGCCCTGGGAGGCGGCGAACATCAAACAACAACTGTCGGATTGGATTAACGGACAGGGATTGGGCTTTGGCAAGGTGCTTCAACCTTTACGCCTGGCCTTGGCCGGCGATTTGAAAGGGCCGGACTTGTTTGCCACGATGGTATTGCTGGGCCGCGACGAAACTTTGAAACGTATCCGGCGGGCTTTGGAAACTTTGCCGGGATAGCACCTGTTACTTTTGGAATTTCCCCTTTGGGTTATGTTTTAAAAAACATTGGGCACCCTGTGGTTTAATTTTTGTTTTATTTTTTTAACCACAGAGCTACACGGAGTCCGGCACAGAGTCGCGCAGCGTTTTCTAAAAATATTTTTTATTTGCTACTGTAAACATTGAAGGGCATCACACTTTGTAACCCGGTGAAACTTTAAAAAAATCCCTCTGTGTTACTCTGTGAAATAAACTCTGTGTTCTCTGTGGTTTTTAATAATTTTAACCACAGAGTTTCACGGAGTCCGGCACAGCGTTTCACGGAGTTTTATATGTCAAAAAAAAATAATTGAAGACGCGAATCCTTTATGCTACTGTAATCATTGACGGGCTTCATTATTTCACAATCATTTACCGGGTCAGTAACAGCGTTTAGGAAACTTACCCTCTGTGATACTCTGTGAAATAAACTGTGTGTCCTCTGTGGTTTTTAAAAATTTAACCACAGAGTCGCACGGAGTCCGGCACAGAGTCGCGCAGCGTTTTCTAAAAATATTTTTAATTTGCTACTGTAAACATTGAAGGGCATCACCGCTTTGTAACCCGGTGAAACTTTAAAAAAATCCCTCTGTGATACTCTGTGAAATAAACTCTGTGTCCTCTGTGGTTTTTAAAAATTTTAACCACAGAGTTTCACGGAGTCCGGCACAGCGTTACACGGAGTTTTTCTTTTTAATCTTAATTTTTAGTGTTATAAAGTGTTTCTACTCTGCGTCCTCTGTGGTTTATCAACCTCAGCGATGCACGGATTTTTGCAAAGCCCAATATGAAGTTTTGAATTGAAGTTTGGAATCAAACTTTTAAAAATAAAACGTCCATTTATTTCCTGGATACATTTGAACTAATTTTTCGATGCGTGGAATCAATACGCGATCGATGCTTTCGTTTTCGTCGTTGGATATCAGGATACAGCGGCGGCGGGCTTGTTGTTCGTTGTTCAGTTCCAAAACGGCCTGGGCCGTGGTTCCGCTGCCGGCAAAAAGGTCCATCACCAAGGCGTTGGGGCCCGTGGCCATTTCCAGCAGGTATTTGATCAGGCGCACCGGTTTGGGATTGTCGAATCGGACGCCCGGGAGCATTTTTTGCAACTCACGCACGGCTTCGGTTTGCGAAATGCCCGTAATGACCGACGAAGGCATTACCGGCTGCGGTTCGCGAATAAATTTTTTGAGCCGGGGAATAATATTGCCGTTACCCCACCAAATGCGTCCGTCGGCATCGAGGCGTTCCAATTCTTCGCGGCTAACGTGCCATTGGCGGGTAATTTTACGTCCGCCCGGCGTGAGAATGGTGTAGTAGTTTTTGCCGTTGGGATTGGATTTGTTACGCGATTTACAAAGTTCGGCACTGATCCACGGTCCGCGCGGGTCGTTGTCGGGATTGCCGTAATCACGGTGGACGGCCAGCGGTTGGCGCGGTTTGTTGAAACGCGTGTTTTTGCGGTTCTGATAGCCCACAACAATATATTCATGGTCGATGCGGAAGCGTTTGCTCCGTTTCATTTTTCCCTGACCGGCGGACCCGCCTTGCGGCACCTTGTGCCAAATCATGGTTTCCACATTTTCGCGGCCGAAAATTTGGCGCATAAGCAGAATAAGGTTCGGAAGTTCGTTGTCGTCGATCGAAACAAATACTTTTCCGGTTTTGTTGAGGAACCTCTGGGCCAGGTTTAAACGTTCGCGCATAAAATCCGTCCAACCCAGGTGCCGTTTTCGTTCGTAATGACCCCAGAATTTATCTTTATAGTCCCTGAACTGAGAAAGTCCTGTGTTGTAGGGCGGGTCGATATAGATAAAATCCACGCTGCCTGCAAACTGGCGCAAAATGCGTTGCATTACTTCCAGGTTGTCGCCACGATAGAGCCGGTGCATGGACACTTGTTTTTATTTTGTCCCGGCTTGACGGGCCAATTTTAGCCCTTCATCCAAATACACAAAGAAATCCCGGGCATAGGTTCCCGGTTTGCTTGCCGGTTTTCGTTGTCCCAAACGAACAATAATGGTGTTTTCCGAAGGAACCACCATAACGTATTGCCCCAAATGCCCACGCATGGTATAGCCCCTTACGCCCTTGTGTTCAAACAGCCACCATTGCAATCCGTAGCGTGGCATGCCGGGCAACTGGGGCCGGATCATTTCGTCAACCAAAGCGGTGTCCACCAGTTGGGTTCCGTTCCAATTTCCTTTGTGCATCATCAGTTTGCCAAAACGGGCAAAATCACGTGCATTGGAAGCAATGCAACAAAAAGTTTTTTCCATACCGCCGGGCCGGTCGGTGTTCCACCAGGCCTCGCGGCGCATGCCCATAGGTTGCCAAAAACTTTCCGACAAATAATCCGCCAAGGATTTTCCGGTGGCCCGCACGATGGCCATGCCCAAAAATTGCGTGTCGCCACTGGAATAAAACCACCGTTTGCCCGGGGGATTGACAAAATGCACCCGCGATAACATCAAAGCATCCAAATCATCCGAAAAATAACTTTCGGCCGTGATGCTGAGCGGACTGTAATAGTTTTCGTCCCAATCGGTCCCGCCGGCCATCATGGCCAAATGGCGGAGCGTAACACTATCGGCATAAGGGCCTTGAATACCGGGAACAAAATCTTTGAGTTTTTGGTCCAAACCCCGGATGAATCCGTCTTTGATGGCCTTGGCCAACAGCAGCATGGTGATGCTTTTGGCCATGGAAAACGAATTGGAAAGGCTGTCGGCCGTGTAGCCCTTGTAGTATTTTTCAAGCAGGATGCTATCGTCTTTGATGACCAAATAGGCCACCGTGCCGTATTTTTCGTTGAAGCGTTCCAGGCGCTTGGATAAGGGTAAGCGGTTGTAGAACCGGTGTTCGGGCCATGCTTGCACTTTTCCGTTAGCCACCCTGCGGCGGGGATAACCGGCAAAGTCGGAAATGTAGGAAGTAACATGCCCTTTTAAATACACATGCTTTAAACCCCTGAGCATATACGGATAGCGGACAAAAAATATTACGACAGCCACCAAAACCAACAAACCGGCCCATATTAACATACGCTTGATTTTCATGGTATTTTACTGATTCAGCTTTTTTTGTTCTTGGATTTTTTCTTGTTTTTCTTCTTTTTCTTTTTGGATTTTTTTGTTCCGTTGTCCTGTTTCGAAAAATCGTCGGCCAGGTCGAAACTCACTTGTTTACGTTCCAAATTCACCCCGATAACACGAACGCGCACATCGTCGCCCAATTGATAGCGCTTACGGGTGCGTTGGCCAATCAAGGCCTGGTCGTCGGGGTCGTAAATAAAATAATCGTTGCGCATTTCGGTGCGGCGCACCATGCCTTCGATAAGCGTGTCCACCAGTTCCACATAAAGTCCCCATTCGGTAACACCCGAAATAACGCCGTCGAATTCCTCGCCAATATAGTCCTGAATATATTTGGCTTGCATATAGGCAATGCTATCCCATTCGGCGTGTTGGGCGTTGATTTCCATGTCGGTGGCTTGGATACATTTTTTTTCGTATTCCTTGGTGTTGCGCGGCCGTTTTCCGTCCAGGTATTGTTGTAGCAGGCGATGCACCATTACATCAGGATAGCGGCGAATGGGCGAAGTGAAGTGGGTGTAGTAATCAAAGGCCAGTCCGTAGTGGCCGCGGTTGTCGGTGGTGTAAACGGCTTTGCTCATGGTGCGTAGCACCATCAGTTCCACCAGGGTGCGTTCCTTGCGGTGTTTAACGTCTTCAAGCAAGGCGTTGATGGCCTTGGCCAGGTTTTTTTCGTCTTGGGTATTGAGCCGGTATCCGAATTTAAGCACCAGGCGCCGCAGTTCTTCGAGCCGGTCTTCTTTGGGTTTGTCGTGCACGCGGTAAACGAACACTTTGCCTTTCTTTTCCAGGGCCACAAATTCGGCCACGCTCCGGTTGGCCAGCAACATAAATTCTTCGATAAGCTTGTGCGTGTCGATGGGTATTTTGACATAAATCTCCACCGGATTTTTCTTTTTGTCCAGCCGGAAACGCACTTCGGAACGTTCGAAACTGATGGCGCCGCGTTCGAAACGTTGTTTGCGCAGGTTTTTGGCCATACGGTTGAGCACCGCCAGTTGTTCGTGGAACAGGCCTTTGCCTTTGTCCAGTATTTCCTGGGCTTCTTCGTAGGTAAAACGTTTGTCGGAATGAATCACCGTGCGGCCGAACCAGCGTTTGTAAACTTTTCCTTTTTCGTCCATTTCGAACACCACCGAAAAGGTGAGTTTGTCCTCGTTGGGGCGCAGGGAACAAAGATTGTTGGACAGCACTTCGGGAAGCATCGGAATTACGCGGTCTACCAAATACACCGATGTGGCCCGCCGGTAGGCCTCGCGGTCGAGCACGCTGCCCGGGCGAATGTAATGACTCACGTCGGCAATGTGGACGCCTATTTCCCAGCGGCCGTTATCAAGTTTACGCACCGACAGGGCATCGTCAAAGTCTTTGGCGTCCGTGGGGTCGATGGTAAAGGTAACGCGGTCGCGCATATCGCGGCGGCGGGCGATTTCCTCGCCGGAAATTTCCTGCGGCAAATCGGCGGCGGCCATTTCCACTTCGGGGTCGAATTCGTAGGGGAGGTTATATTCGTCGATAATGGCGTGGATTTCGGTTTCGTTGTCGCCCGGGCGTCCCAGCACTTTGACCACGCGTCCGGTGGGGCTACCGGCTTTGGGCGGCCAGTCGGTCATTTCCACCACCACCTTGTCGCCGTCGGCGGCGCCGTTCAGGTCTTCCTCATCCACATAAAAACTTTTATACATTTTGGGGTCGTCGGGGTCTACAAAGGCAAAACCTTGCAGCATGCGCACGATGCCCGTAAAGCGGGTTTTGGCCCTTTCGATGATGCGTATCACTTCGCCTTCGGGATTACGTCCCGGACGCGAACGGATAATACGCACTTCCACCAGATCGCCATGCAGGGCTTTGTTCAGGTAGCGGTTGGGCACGAAAATATCTTTTTCCAGCTCGTCGGTTACGGCAAATCCGCTGCCGGTGTTGGTCAGGTCCATGACGGCTACAAAGATTTCCTTGGGTTTGATGCGGTATTTGCCTTTGGCGGTTTCTTCAATTTTATCTTCATCGGCCAGTCGTTCCAGTTCGTGTCGCAGCCATTGTTTGAGTTCTTCGGAATGCAGTTCGAGCCGGGCGGCCAGTTGGCGGTAGTTGAACGAGCTGCGGGGGTGGGCGTTCATGATTTGCAGCACGCGAATAAGGAGTTTTTCGGGATTTTCGGGCGTCATAGGTTCAAGCTTGTTTTGCACAAAGTTACGTTATTTCGGGGCAATGTTTTTTCAAACAAATACCGGAACAAAGGTTTTGCGCTTAATAAAAATATTTTTTTCGGCCTTCTATGCCGTTTTATTAATAATTATTCCGAGTTGAAG
>JALWYR010000215.1 GCA_027003085.1 Flavobacteriales bacterium | reverse complement strand
CTTCGATCACATCGGCCGGGCGGGTAACATCCACACGGTAGAGCGGTGCTTCCACGTGCAGGTTTTCCTTGTTGTCCAAAATAATTTTGAAATCCAATTGGGAAAGAATTTCCTTGATTTTGTCCCGGCCGATATCTTCGCCTATGATGCTGTTGATATAATCGTAGGACAGACCGATTTGCACCGGTTTAAGTTCTTTGCCTGTTTCTTCGGTAATTTGCGTAATCATGGCTTCGGGCAGCATTTCCTTGATCAAAATGGCGGCCCACTTGATGGCAAATTCGGTGATTTCGGGGTCGATGCCGCGTTCGAAGCGGTAGGACGAATCGGTTTGTATGCCCAATCGTTTGGCCGTTTTGCGGACGCTGACGGGGTCGAAATAGGCACTTTCGAGGAAAATATCGGTGGTGGTCTCCGAAATGGCCGAATCCTTGCCGCCGATAACCCCTGCAATGGCCATGGCATCGCTTTCGTTGGCAATGACCAAATCGTCGGGCGTCAGGGTGTAGGCATTATCGTCCAAAGCCGTAATTTTTTCGCCTTCGCGGGCGGGGCGCACCACGATTTTATTGCCCCGGATGGCCCGCAGGTCGAAGGCGTGCATGGGTTGTCCGATGTCGTGCAGCACAAAATTGGTTACGTCCACAATGTTGTTTTTGGGTTGGATGCCGATGGAACGCAATCGTTCTTGCAACCAGGCGGGGCTGGGTTCCACCTTGACGTTTTGGATAACCAAACCCACATAGCGCGGACATTTTTTTTCGTCCCGGATTTCGATGCTTACGGGGCGAATCCGGTTTTCGGAAATGAATTTGGACACGCTGCGCGGCGTGAATTTGACTTTTTCGCCTTCGGTGATGAGTTTGGCCTTCAAATCACGCGCCACGCCGAAATGGCTCATGGCGTCGGCGCGGTTGGGCGTAAGTCCGATTTCGAACACCGTATCGGCGCCTTGAAGGATTTGTTTAAAGGGCGTGCCGGCGGGAATGTTATCGTCCAGCACCATAATACCATCGTGATTGTCGCTGAGGCCCAATTCGTCTTCGGCACAAATCATTCCGTAGGACACTTCGCCGCGTATTTTGCTTTTTTTGATTTTAAAGGTTTCGCCTTTAATGGTTTTCAGGGTGGTGCCCACGGTGGCTACGGGCACTTTTTGACCTTCGGCCACATTGGGGGCGCCGCAAACGATGGGAACGGGTTCGCCATCGCCCAAATCCACAAGCGTAAGGGAAAGTTTATCGGCATTGGGATGCTTTTTGACCTCGATCACATGGCCCACTACCACGCCGTCATAATTTCCCGAACCGGGCAGTAATTCTTCGGTTTTTTCCACTTCCAAACCTATGTCGGTAAGCAGGGCCGCCGTTTCTTCGGCCGGTTTGTCCAACGAAGGCAAAAAGCTTTTGAGCCAATTATAGGAAATTTTCATCCGTTGATTTTTTTCGACGCACAAAGGTAGGATTTTCCACGGGGATAAGCAATGGAAGATGAGGAGAGATTTTTAATTTGTATGGAAATTTTTATAAAAATGATTATTTTTGTATAAAACCAAATCAAAATATTTTTATCATATTATGAGCACAAAATATTTGGCCATATTCTTCTTTTTCTTGGCATATCCGGCTTATGTTTGGAGTCAAATACCGGATAATATACGAAAGAAAATGGCTGAAATTGATGAATATATAAGTTCGGTTAATAAAAATAATAGTCTTCACCAATCAATTACCGAAGGTGTAATTGTTTATGGAAAAGGAATTATAAAAAAAAGAGGCGGATTCGAGTATTATGATTATTATTCGAAAAACCCCTATCGACTTTATAAGGTTTATTATGCGGAATCAACATCAAAATACATCAGGGAAAATTATTACTACAAAAACAACACATTGGTATATGCCGAACGAATCGAAAGCAAAAATGAAAAAGATACCGTTGTTCTGAAAATATATTTAAACGAAGGGAAAATAATATACCAATCCGATTCCGTTAATGGAAATGCGCAAACCCTGGTTGATAAAGGCAAATACTATTTGAAGGATTTTTATAAAACGATGAATCCAAATCATCACTATTCCAAAATCGACCGTTTGAATGATGAGGAGGATGTAGAAAAATTCTTATTGTCGTTGGGCAGGCGGCTTTTCAGAGATTTTGATCTTTGGCGTATTTCGGATTTACCGGCTTTTGAGGAATATGATATGGCAAAAAAAATAGCTGACAGTTTGGAAGTAACCGGGTCGTTTTACAAGGCCGATTTGGATAACAATGGCTTTACGGATCTTGTTGTGACGGGATTACAACCTTATTATCGGTGTTATGTGATTATGAATTTCGGAGATAATTATAAAATTACCGGGCTTTCCGAAAAACTTGCTTCTAATTGGGTGGTTCCCGAAATTTCGAAATTCAACAATGAAAATGTTTTAAATATCTATTATACTCCGGTCGAGAAGCAGGACAGTATAATTAAAAAAGTATTGGTTTATAAATTCGGTGATTTTATTGAATACAATCCCTATCCGGAAAAATATCGTATAGAAAAAATCGAATTCGAAACTTCCATGTGTTTCGGCACTTGTCCGGTTTTTAAAATCAGCATTGACTCGAATATGCATGCAACTTACAATGCCATTAAGTTTAATTTTATACGCAGGAATGCTTGGCGAGGAAAGGAATGGAAAGGCAAATATACGGGCAGGATTAAGGAAAAGGATTATAACAAAATCATTGAACTTCTAAATTATTTGGACTTTCCGAATTTGGAAGATCATTACGCCGTAAATTGGACGGATGATCAAGGTTGCAAATTAATAATTACCTATAATAATGGCCAAGTCAAAAAAATTAGCGATTACGGTTTGATAGGAACCTTTGGATTGAATTTGTTATATGATTTGTTGTTTGAATTGAGATATAATCAAGAATGGAAAAAAGACTTGACTAAATAATGGTTTATCCTTGCAACTTAGTTTGTGATCGTCGCACCGATAAATACAGAAATATTTTACATTTTTGTCATACACAAAAAGTTCGATATGAAAAAAAGAATGTTTATTGAATTCCTGGCAGCTATATCCATCGCATCCATAATATTTTCTTGCAATACTTCCAAGAATTCCGCTTTCACCTCCGACTCAAAAAAAGTATTGTTAAAATGGAATGTACAGGATACGGTAAAATATCTTACTAAAATGGAACCCGTAGAAGAAGATGAATTCAAAGTGGATTTCAAGGGAGCCTTTGGAAAGATGTTCGATACACTTGTCAGTAGTATTGACAGCACGGAAAGATTTAATGATAGCACAAAAACAGATGTTGACAAGCTTCTCAATTACTTTTATAAATCCTTTAATGAACAACTGAAAGAATCAAAGGATAGTACGGAAACCATAACATATTTAGCACCTTCATCAAATACAAGAGGGGTTATTGATATAGAAATGGTTAGGAAACGATTGAATGAAAATGACAGTGTTAAAAAGTCGTTTTTTGCTTTTATGCCTTTGGGAACCATACTTAGAGGATCAATCTATGAGAATGGGGCGCTACATAGTTTTTGGCTAAATAATGGACAAAGGAATTTGATTTCGATGTTTTTTGAATTACCTTCAAAGAAGGTAAAAAAAGGAGATGTTTGGCGTTTAAAATATTTAAACTTTATTCAATACGGCAATATTTTTTATTGTAACAAGTCCGTAAAGAAAAATGAAGTAAAGTTGATGGATTTAATAAAAAGAAACGGTGAAACGATAGCTATAATTAAATATGACACCCGTTGTGCATTTTAAATGATACTGGTTTTAAT
>JALWYR010000214.1 GCA_027003085.1 Flavobacteriales bacterium | reverse complement strand
GTCCGGTAAAATTTCTATCTTTGCTCATAGCTTTTTTGTTTTTTTATTACACAGCAAAGCTACGAGCGAGGGCTGAATTTTTCAACCCTCGCTTTTTATCTTTCTAAAAGTTTACCGGACAACAATGGTTTTTATTTATTCCATCCTGATATCTTTGGTGGCCACAATTCTTTTGGCACCCGGTTTATTAATATTATTAGCCGGCAAAGGAGGCGGGTCAATCTGGTTGCTAATCGGTTTATTATTGTTCCTTTATATTATTTTCCGTTTGTTTTTTGTTAATTACCTTATTGTGGACGGCTACGATTTTGCCGATGCCCTTAAAATTTCATGGCAAAAAACCCGGCCTTATATCGGAGAAATTATTTTGTTCATTATTATCGGTTCGTTTATAATCTTTCTGGGTTTTCTTGCCCTTATTGTCGGTGTTTTGGTTGCTATTCCCGTTTTTTATTTAGCCCAAGCGGTTTTCTACAACGAAGCCGTTTCCGAACCGGCGGAACAAACACCGGCCACCGAAGCATTGGAGCAATAATGTCAATGTATATTCTTTTATTAATGACCGTCCTCGTCCGGGGCGGTTTTTTTATCGAAAACCGTGCAAATTATTCCGGTATGGTAAATTCAATTAGTAAAGGCAACTTTGGTAAATTCAATTAGTAAATGCTACGATCCGCCCATCGGAAAAATATTTATGCCACGAAGACTTGAATTTACATGTTGAATTCATCCGTATAACAGCCTAAACTGCGGGATTTTTTGTCCGCCGGCAGGCAAACGTTGCCCGGCCCTGTCAAACGTGTATGCAATTAAAAAATGATAGAGAAAATCCTTACCTTAGCAAGCCCGAAAAACACAGCGGTATGGATAAAAAAGTAGTCAAAAAGGATTGGAACGAAATCAAAACCAACGACACCTGGCAGATTTTTCGCATCATGAGCGAATTTGTCGAAGGTTTCGAAAAAATGTCCAAACTAGGCCCCGCGGTTACCATTTTCGGCTCGGCCCGTAGCGACGAAAACTCCGAACACTACCGCATGGCCGTGGAAATTGCCCGCAAGTTGGCCGAACATGGCTACGGTATCATCACCGGCGGCGGCCCCGGTATTATGGAAGCCGCCAACCGCGGTGCCAAAGAAGCCGGCACCGATTCCATCGGACTCAACATCGACCTGCCTTTCGAACAGGAAGCCAACGACTATATCGACCCCGACAAACTCATCGATTTCCGCTACTTCTTTGTGCGCAAGGTGATGTTTGTCAAATACGCCCAGGCCTTCGTGGTTATGCCCGGCGGATTCGGCACCCTGGACGAACTCTTCGAAGCCGTTACGCTTATCCAAACCAAAAAAATCCACAAGTTTCCGGTCATCCTGTTCGACAGCAAGTTCTGGGAAGGACTTTTGGATTGGATCAAGCAAACCCTGCTGGAAAAACATCATTACATCAGCCCCGAAGACCTGGACATCATCCACCTGACCGACGACCCCGACGAAGTGGTCCGAATTATTGACAAATTCTATGAAAAATACAAGCTACGCCCTAATTTTTAGTTGGTTTTTCCTCGTATTAACCCTTTCGGCACACGCGCAGGACAGTTTGCGCATCATGTCCTACAACCTGTTGATGTATCCTGGCGGAACATCCTATTCGCGTCAAGCCGATTTGCAATATGTGCTTCAAAGCTACGCACCCGACATCCTGGGCGTGTGTGAACTGGAAACCGAACAAGCCGCCGACGATATTCTCACGGGGATTTTGCAAAACATCAACCCGGATTTCCGCCGCGGCCGCTTCGAAATGGATCATTCGAACCCCAACGGCACCTTGCATCAATTGATTTTCTACAACTATGCCAAGCTGGAACTTGTTCGTCAAGGTTATGTAACCACCCAGGTGCGCGACATCAACCATTATACTTTCCGCTTGCGCACCGCCACCGGCGACACGCTGGATGTTTACGAACTCCACCTGAAAGCATCCGGCGGAACCACCAACGAACAAAAACGGCACAATATGATCCTGCGGCTCGAACAGTCGTTGGACAGTTTGCCTGCCAGTCGTTATGTAATTGTAATGGGTGATTTCAATCTGTATAGCAGCAGCGAAGCGGCCTACACCGAAATGACCGACCCCAACCATCATATTCCTTTGTACGATGCGGCCAACCGCCCGGGTTCCTGGCACAATAACAGTGCTTATGCCGATGTGCATACCCAATCCACCCACCGGAACAATAATGCGCCTTACGATAATTTTGTAGGCGGCGGCCTGGATGACCGCTTCGACCTGATTATGCTTTCGGGGAACCTGCTGGATGACACACAAAGTTTGCACTATCGCACCGGAAGTTTTATGGCTTACGGAAATAATGGAAATTGCTTCAACGGAAACATCAACGACAGCAGTTGTTCCGGCACCTTTTCGCAAACCCTGCGCAACCACCTTTTCGAAGTCAGCGACCATTTACCGGTGGTGCTCACGCTGGTAAGCACGCAAAATTTTGCCGTAAACACCACTCGGATCCCACAAATACGAATCTTTCCCAATCCGGCCGGTGAGTACGTATATTGGCAATCCGAAGCCATTCCGGGCCAAGTGGAAATATACGCGCCCACAGGCCAAAAAGTGCTTCAATGTAAAGCCCAAGCCGAAAAATGTTATATTGGCCGTTTGAAACCGGGACTCTATTATGTGCATTTTCAGGGCACGGGCTTGGCGATTCCGCTGGTTAAGCGCTAGTGTTTTTTGGCTGGCATTCGGCTTGCCCGTCCTGCTCCGTGCCCAAATATTGCATCAAGAACTCCGGGTGCAATTCGATAGTTTGCATCCCGCAGACTTGCGTGTTGAGCAAGTATTAACACTTAACGATAGTGTGGCACAAAAAGGTACATTGTTGCTATGCAACGGCCTGGCCGGCTATGCGCATATCCGCTCGCCCCTGGCCCACGCCCTGACCGACCGCTACCGGCTCGATTTTCATTTTTCGGCTGCAAGCCAACGGAGCGCCCTCCACATCGACAGCATTTCCACGACCTACAAAACCGGAGCGAACGGAAGCATCCGCCTGCATTGGCCTGCCGGAACCGGCAGTATCCGCATCGTTTACCGTATCCACCTGCCCGATGCGCGTTTTACAGGTGTGGGCTATGGCAAATATGGTTATTTTCTGCATCATTTTTGGCTCCTACCCCAACCGTCCGGCAACTGCCGTGCCGACATAGCCCTGGACGACCGGCGCGTCCTGAACATCCCCACACGTATCCTGCTCATCCGGCCACCCGCCGGACTGCATTGGCAAAGCAACGCCCGCATCATCCGCGTAGGCGATACGCTGATTTTTGAAAACAACAACACCAATATCCGGCTGCTGGGAACCCGGAACAAAGCCCGTGTTTTTCGTAGTGGAAAACGGATTTTGGTAGCCGGGCCACGAACTTGGAACGGCTATTCGGATGTGGAATTGGCCCTGGCGTGGGAACGGGTGCAAAGCTATTTGAAGGACTTTCCCCTGCCTGAAAAATTGTTGATTACCCGTGCCGATTTGGACAATTTCCCCGTTTATGACGTCCAATGGTTGCCCGTTTTGCGTCCCTTTACCCGGGACTTCCGGCTGCAAACCCAAATGCTGTATCAGGCCGTTCGTTTAGGCCTTCAACATTTGCATATCGACAAGCGGAACCACTATGGTTTTTGGAGTGGCTTGGAACAATGGTATTTGGCCGGATTTGTCCAGCGCTATTTTCCCGGCGTGCGCCTGACCGGACTTCCTGTCCGGTGGCCGGTGCTACGGAATTATTACCTTTTCCGGGTGCC
>JALWYR010000213.1 GCA_027003085.1 Flavobacteriales bacterium | reverse complement strand
GGTTGGAAGTTAGCGCCGCCGGGGACGGGAGAGTCCGGTAGGGCGGGGCGGGGGTGCACTAGCATCAAAAATCACCGGACACGCCTGCAAAACAAAGCTATATTGACGACAAGCATGTGAGCAAAACCTACGAAATTTTTTTTAAATGTAGTGCCTAGCTAAAAAGTCATTACCCTGCTTATCAATGTTTTAAGTTTAAAAATGTGCGAAGACGGGAAAATCTATTTCGCCTAGCACATCAAAATGGGATTTAGCCGGATATAGTCTTGATAACCGTTATTTTCAAAAAAAACGGAGTTCCTTTATTACGCTAAAATTTGTATAATTGCACCCCGATTAAATTTATTCCGATTAACATGAACAAAGAAATACTGTTGGATGTCCGGGAAAAGGGCATCATTAAGATCAGTTTGGAAAATTATATCGAATTTGTCGATGATTATTTTTTGGATTTACTCGGATACCAGCTTACCGATTTTGTAACCAAGCCCCCCAAAACCGTTTGTCACCCCGATATGCCCGATATCATTCACCAAACCATAGGCGGATACATCATGAACCGCCGTGAAGGCATTGCCGTTTTGAAACACGCTACCCGGCAAGGCGACTACATTTGGGCATTTACTTACTATATGCCCCGCTACAAACCCGATGGCAGTTTTGAAGCTTTCGTAACCTACCGCAAACCCATACCTGACAAAAAAATTAACGGACAAGCGGAATCTTTAAAAAACACCATAACCCGGCTCTACGCCATTCTCAAAGACCTTGAAATTCATTCCGGTGTGGAAGTGGCTCGTAAATACCTCGTCGGTTTTCTTGAAGACCGTGGATTTGATTCACTGGATGAATATTATCACAGCTTTTTCGATTTCAACAAGAAGGAAATTATCAAATATTTTAACATCAATAAAAAAACACCCAAAAGCACCATACGTAAATATCTTACCGGTTTTTAATCCGGTTGGTAAATGAAGTGTTGCAAGCCCGGTGGCCCTAAAACGCAGGGCGTTTTTGTTTTTCCATGTATTATTACAATGAAAAAAAGCGCCCCGGAAACCGGAGCGCTTACATCAATTAACGGGGATGATCATTTCTCGGGCTTATCTTCGGTTTGGTCCGTATTATCATTTTGCCCGTTTGCAGCTTTTTTTTCCGTTTTTTCGCCTTCTTCCAGGCGTCGTTTCAGTTCGGCCAATTCTTCCAAGTCGCCCAAAGTGGTTTTGGTTTGTTTGTTAATCTTTTTCAGATTTTGCTTCACCGACTTGGCCTCTTCCTCACGGAAAGTGTCGGTATGCGAAACCACCACTTTTTGGAACTCCTTGTCAAACTCACGGATTTTAAAAGTTGCTTTTTCGCCTTTTTTGAGCTTGGTGCCGTCTTCCTTGATCAAATGACGCCCGGGGGCAAAGGCTTCCAATTCACCGTTGATCAACACAATGGCTCCCTTGCCGGAGGTTTCTTTGACCTCGCCTTCAAATACCTCGCCTTCCTTATAGACTTCGGCGTATTTATCCCAAGGATTTTCTTGCAACTGTTTGAGTCCAAGGCTAATTTTCTTGCCCACAGGATCCACTTCCAACACCTTCACCTCGATTTCATCGCCGATGTTCAACACCTCGGAAGGATGTTTGATATGACGGTCCCACGACAAATCACGGTTGTGCAGCAGTCCGTCCACACCGTCTTCGAGCGAAATGAAGGCACCGAAATTGGTAAAGTTGCGCACACGTCCTTTGACCACCGAACCCACGGGATATTTTTCCTCGATGTTTTTCCACGGGTCTTCGGTCAGTTGTTTCATACCCAATGACAACTTGCGGTTTTCGCGATCCAATTGCAGGATTTTCACATCAACCTCATCGCCCACGTTCACAAAATCATGAGCCGATCGCAAATGCGTGCTCCACGACATTTCCGATACGTGCAACAAGCCTTCCACGCCGGGCGCAATTTCCACAAAGGCACCGTAGTCGGCAATAACGGTAACTTTACCTTTGACCACATCGCCTTCTTTAAGGTTAGGGTCGAGAACTTCCCAAGGATGAGGTTGCAATTGTTTAACGCCCAATTGGATGCGCGAACGTTCGTTGTCGAAGTCCAAAATAACCACTTTGATTTTATCGCCAATGTTCACCACTTCGCTCGGGTGATTGATGCGACCCCACGAAAGGTCGGTGATGTGGATCAATCCGTCGATACCGCCAAGGTCAACAAACACCCCGTAGGAGGTAATGTTCTTGACGGTGCCTTCGAGCACTTGGCCTTTTTCGAGCTTTTTGATGATTTCGCGTTTTTGTTTTTCGAGTTCTTCCTCGATAATAGCCTTGTGCGAAACCACCACGTTTTTGAACTCGGGATTGATTTTTACCACCTTAAAGTCCATGGTTTTGCCCACATACTGGTCGTAGTCGGTAATGGGCTTTACGTCGATTTGCGAACCGGGCAAGAAGGATTCGATGCCGAATACGTCCACAATCATACCACCCTTGGTGCGGGCTTTGATGTAACCTTTGACGATTTCGCCTTTGTCGTGAACTTCGTTCACTTTTTCCCAGGCGTTACGCAGGCGGGCTTTGCGGTGCGAAAGCACCAATTGGCCGTTTTTGTCCTCTTTTTTGACCACCATCACTTCCACCTTGTCGCCCGGTTTCAGGTCGGGATTGTAGCGGAACTCGTTACGCGAAACAACGCCTTCGGATTTGGAATTGATGTCGATAATCACATCCTTGTCGGTGATGGCCTTCACCGTTCCTTCGATCACGTCGTTTTCTTCGTAAACCCGGATTTGTTTTTCGATGATGTCTTCGAAAGCTTTCAGCTTTTCGTCGTCGATGGTTTCCATGCCTTGTTCGTAGGCATCCCAATCGAAGTTGTCATCATCATCATTGGCATCCTGTTTGGATGTTTCGGCGGGTTTTTCTTCCGCCGGTTTTTCTTCGGATTTTTCGGATGCTCCGTTTTGATTTTCGGCCGGTTGTTCGTCTTTTTCTTTACCGGCTTTGGCTTCGGCTTGTCCGGCTACCGGTTGTTCGGCCGTTTGGTCCGCTTGGGTTTGTTCTCCCTCCCGGGGAGTTTGATTTTCCGGTTGGATTTCTTCCGGATTTTTGTTTTCGTCGCTCATGGTTGATAAGCTTTGTATTCCGTGCGGCCGGGGCCATTAAGGATTCCGTCACGGAAGGGGTTTTACATCCTATTCTTCCCGTTACTTCCGGCCCCGGTTTCCGGAAGCAACGCGCAAAGATAGGAAAAATGAACGGATTAGCAGTCATTCGGCTCACTTTTTTACCAGGCGGCAAACCTCGCTTCCTACGGCAAAAAGCCAAGTACCAATCGCTTGTTTTGCCGCACAAAATTCGTGAACCTGCGGCTTCTTAATACCGACAATCCTGCCCCGCCTTGTTTCCCCAGGGCTCCGCAAGCCCTTCCGGCTCCGCTTCGCTTTGCCTCCGGTCTTGCTTCGCGGGCCTCGGAACCCTTCGGTTTCCTCGGCGGCTCCGGGAGCCACCTTCGTCGTCTCCCTTCGCGGCCCTCGGAGCCCTGCCGCCTCGCTCGGACTTTCGCCTCGCTCGGCGGCGGTCTCCGCGGGCATTCTTTTTGTCATTCCCGCGAATGCGGGAATCCAGAAAAATAATGTAACATTTGTATTTAGACTCCTCATCAATCCCTTGGGTATGAATCCTCTCCTTCAACGTTTGCAATAGTAGAACGATGTCATTCTATATTTGCATCAGGAAATAAACCGTAAAAGAAACGTAAACTTGAAGATGAAAAATGTTAATCGAAAAAAGGAAGGGAAAAGGGGTAAGACTGCTGGCTGTCATTGGTCTAA
>JALWYR010000212.1 GCA_027003085.1 Flavobacteriales bacterium | reverse complement strand
GTGTTGGAACCCTTCGACGCCATCGACACCATCATCGACATGGGCGCCTCCATTCCTATGGCCAAAGGTGCGGCCGATGCGGGCGTGCGTCCGGCCATTGCGGTGATTGGCGACTCCACTTTCACCCATTCGGGCATGACGGGGCTCCTGGGCGCCGTTTGGGACAAAAGTCCCGTTACGGTCATCATTGCCGACAATTCGGCCGTGGCCATGACCGGCGGACAACTTTCGGCCGCCATGGGGCACCTGTATGACATTGCCCGCGGGCTGGGCGTGGACGACGAACACATCAAGGTGGTCATTCCGCTCAAAAAATACTTCGACCGCAACGTGGAAATCCTGCGCAAGGAAATCGAATACGACGGCCCTTCGGTGATTATCTACCAACGGCCGTGCGTAACCATGAGCAACGAAATGAAACAACTGGCCAAAAAATTCAACACGCTGGAACCCAGCTACGACAAGTGAGTATAAACGCTCTTTGACAGACGGAAAATATTTTTGTTTTGGGCGCCCCGCCGCTCACGTTCGGGCCGCCGCCGACGGACGAAGCCCGTAACGGCTTGCCAAAGGCAATCCGTCAGCGCCTACGGCGCTGCGGCGGCGGCACGGCAAGCGCTTCGGCCGGCGGAGCGTCCTCCCGCTTGCCGCTCCACACGTGGCGCCGCCGTGCTGTCCGCTCAAATGCGGCTCGTCCCGCTCTTGGCCTGCATACGCAGCAGTGCGGCTTCCCGCTGTCAGCCACCCTGCTGCGGCAGGCCGGCGGCGCGACATCGCCGCATAACCGCTCCCATCCCTGGCGCGGGGGTAAAGGCACCGGCTGATTTTTGCAAAGCAAAAATGGCATCAAAACGCCAGACATTGATGCCCGGCGGCTTCGCTGCATTACCCACTGCATTAGCAGTTCTCAGCCACCGGCCCGGAGAAAAAACCTCTGTGTTACTCTGTGGAAAACTCTGTGTTCTCTGTGGTTGAAATAAAAAAAGAATGTATAGCACAATAACGTTGGAATTTCGAAGCTTTAATCAGGTGGCTTCAATATACCACGGCTTCGCTATGGAACTCAGGCATCGTTACAGTGCGCTACAACTGAAAACATTGTAGCAATTTAAAGCAACAAATCTCATCAAACAAAAAATAACAAGATTATGAAAAAAGACATCATCATATCCGGCGTAGGCGGTCAAGGCATTCTGACCATTGCCGCCCTGCTCGACACCGCCGCTTTGCTAAGCGACCTCAACGTCAAACAATCCGAAATCCACGGTATGAGCCAACGCGGCGGTGCCGTGCAATCACATGTGCGCATCTCCGACCGGCCCATCTATTCCGACCTGATTCCTTTTGGCCGGGCCGATATGCTCCTTTCCATCGAACCCATGGAACTGTTTCGCTACCTGCCCTACATGGCTCCCGATGCCGTGGTGGTAACCGACATCAACCCTTTTGTCAACATCCCCGACTATCCCGACGAAGCCGAACTCCGCCGCGCCATCGAATCCTTCCCCCGCCACGTAATTGTCGATGCCCGCGATTTGGCCAAAAAAACCGGAAACATCCGTGCCTCCAACATTGTGCTCCTGGGCGCCGCATCCCGTTTCCTCCCCTTCGACGACGCCACCTTCGAAAAGGCCATCGAACAACTCTTTGCCCGCAAAGGCGAACGTATAGTAGCCATGAACATCGATGCTTTTCACCGTGGTAAGGAAGCGGTGGCGGATCAGGTGATATAACTAAGCTCATGTTGGTATTTGAAAAAAATTATTATTTTTGAATATAAAAATACAAGATCATGAGAAAACTGTATTTTGTTTTTTTAGCGTTCTTTTTTGGTTTGATTTTGTACAGTTGCAAAAAACAAGATTTATCAACTGGTTCCAGTGCTTCTGATAAATCAATATCAACCCCAATGGAAATATTGTTATTATCAGCCGAGCCTTGGAAATACGAGAAAATTGATGAATATATTAATGGGCAATATAATCGGACTATCTATCCCGGAAGTAGGAGTAAATTCATTTTTACTCCTCATTATAAATTCTATTATTATGACAATACTGGCTCATTGAAAAGTTATGGCCATTACAAATTTTATTATGATAATCCCAATTATTTGGTTTATTCATCCGAGAATCTAGGGACGGTTTACACTTATTATCTTATTCATTTGTCTATGACGAGATATACTGTATATAATGAATGGACCAATGCTTCCGGAAATAGAGTCCGTTGGGTTTACTATCTTTATCGCCCAAAATAAGATAAATGAAAAAAAAGGATATATGGTTTGTTGTAGTAATTGCTGTTCCCACTATCATTCAATTTTTTAGCAACCGTCCCATCGACCTCGACGAAAGTTGGATTGCCCTCAATTTGATGAATCGCTCCTACGGGCGATTGCTTTTGCCGCTGGATTACAACCAAGTGGCACCCATCGGGTTGCTTATGCTTTGGAAAAGTCTCGGCTTGGTGTTCGGCTACAAGGTTTGGGCTTTGCGCTTATATGCTTTTTTGCTTTTTGTTCCTTCCCTGTATTTGATTTATCGATTTATCAAACACTATTCGGATGAAAAAACAGCCCTTTTCACCAGCACATTATTCGCCCTGAACACAACGGTCATTTTCCTGTTCACCGAAACCAAACAATACGCCGGCGATGTATTTTTCTTCTTTCTTTTGGTGATATTAGCCATACGCTATCTTAATCAACCCGGCCTAAAAAATGCGCTTACACTGTCTTTGACCGGAATGCTGGCGCTTTGGTTTTCCAATGTGTCGGTTTTTGCTTTGGCTACCATTGGAGTTGTTGTTCTTTTCAAGTATTTCCGGCAAAAGTTTCGGTTGAAATCATTTGTATTGATAGGGCTAAGTTGGTTGGTTTCATTCGGAATTTACTATTGGTTTTTTATTCGCAATCACCCCACCCGCGATTTTATGATACAATTCTGGACTCGGTGGAACGCCTTTTTCGACCCTTTGCATCCGGTGGCCTTTATCAAAAACTTCTTCTTTGTGGCAGGTAAATCCGCCTTGGAATTAATGGGCCCGTTAAAATATTTGTCGCTGATGATTTTTATCGGCATTTTTTCATTGTTCAAACAAAAAAAATTTGAATTTCTCCTTTGGACATTAACACCCGTTGTTTTGCACATTTTTGCTTCCACACTGCGAATGTATCCTTTTCAGGTGCGAATGAGTTTATATCTTTTCCCTGTATTTATTTTATGGTTTCTATTGGGTTTGCAATACTTTTTCAACCTTTTTAAGCCCGGATTATTCAGATATGCCTCCTACACCATCTTGGCTTGGTTTGTTTTTAATGCTATCAAATTTGTCCCGTATCGTGGAACGGAATTTCATCAAGTTATGTCCCGGCTCGATTTCAAAAAACCCGATACCCATTATTATTTTCATCGAAATGTTTATTTTCCGTTGCGTTATTATCAACTTCTGGGAAAATATCCTAACCTTCAAACAACATACTTCTTTAATAATATCGACCTATCCCAAGCCCGCAACGGAGACAAAATCATAACTTATTTCAATGGTAAACCTATGTATAAACAAACACGTAAACATATTTATGAAAACGCCACAAAACTTGGTTTTAAACTAACCGACAGTTTACATTTTAATGAAATCATTATTTACCGGATTGAAAAACAAACGGACAATGATTAATTTTGTAAAAAACTTAGCTATGAAAAAAATCCTTTTACTTCTCCTATTGGTTTCATTGGCTTTTTCCGTTTCATCCTGCAAGAAAAAATCCTCTCCCGACCCCGAACCCACTTCGCAGGAAATCCTTACCGGACACGACTGGATCTATGATAACCTGAACGTGAGCAACGGCGCTTCGTCATCGGACACGCCTCAAAATATCCGGTTT
>JALWYR010000211.1 GCA_027003085.1 Flavobacteriales bacterium | reverse complement strand
CGGCGCGCTGCGGCTGTTTACCTGGGACGACGAAGAAGGTAAACGCGCCTTTTGGCACTCGTCGGCGCACATTATGGCCCAGGCCATCAAAAAACATTACCCGAAGGCCAAACTCACCATCGGGCCACCCATCGAAAACGGATTTTACTACGATATCGACTTCGGCGACGAAACTTTTACCGAAAAAGACTTCCCGAAAATCGAAAAAACCTTTATGGAAATCGCCCGCGGCAAACATCCGTTTCGTATGCGCGAGGTGAGCAAATCCGAAGCCCTGGATTTTTACCGGAAAGAGGATAACCCCTACAAAATCGAACTCATCGAAAACCTCAACGACGGCGAAATCACCTTTTGCGACCACGACGATTTTACCGACCTGTGCCGCGGCGGCCATATTCCGCACACCGGCCTGGTGAAGGCCTTCAAAATCATGAACGTGGCCGGCGCCTATTGGCGTGGCGATGAACATAATCCACAGCTTTCGCGGGTTTACGGCATATCGTTCCCCAAGCAAAAAATGCTGGACGAATACCTGCAAATGCTCGAAGAGGCCAAAAAACGCGACCACCGCAAATTGGGCCGTGAGTTGGAGATATTTGCTTTTTCGGAAAACGTGGGCCAAGGGCTTCCGCTCTGGCTTCCCCGCGGCGCCAAAATGCGCGAACTGCTCGAAGACTTCCTGAAAAAAGCCCAAAAAAAGGCCGGTTACCAGCAGGTGATCACGCCGCACATCGGGCATAAGAAACTGTATGTAACTTCGGGCCACTACGAAAAATACGGGAAAGACAGCTTCCAGCCCATCCACACGCCGCGCGAGGATGAGGAATTTCTGCTCAAACCCATGAATTGCCCCCACCATATCGAAATTTACAAAACACGCCAATGGAGCTATCGCGACCTGCCGGTGCGCTATGCCGAGTTTGGCACCGTTTATCGCTACGAGCAAAGCGGTGAGTTGCACGGACTTACGCGTGTGCGCGGCTTTACGCAAGACGATGCGCATATTTTTTGCACTCCCGACCAATTGAAGGAAGAGTTCAAACGGGTGATCGATTTGGTGCTCTATGTGTTCGGTTCGTTGGGCTTTGAGGATTTCGAAGCACAAATTTCGCTTCGCGACCCTGACGACAAGGAAAAATACATCGGAAGCGAGGAAAATTGGCAACGTGCCGAAGCGGCCATAAAAGAAGCCGCCGCCGAAAAAGGCCTCAAAACCCGGGTCGAATTGGGCGAGGCGGCCTTCTACGGGCCAAAACTGGACTTTATGGTGCGCGACGTGCTGGGTCGCAAATGGCAATTGGGCACCATTCAGGTGGACTATAACCTGCCCGAACGTTTCGGGTTGGAGTATAAAGGCCCCGACGGACAAATGCACCGCCCGGTGATGATTCACCGTGCGCCCTTCGGTTCCATGGAACGCTTTACGGCCATCCTGCTGGAACACACGGGCGGCGACCTGCCGCTGTGGTTGGCACCCGAACAGGCCATCATCCTTCCCATTAGCGAAAAGTATATTGCATTTGCCGAAAATGTTTTAAATTTGCTGGCAAATTCCGGCATCCGGGCCGATGTGGATCGTAGAGACGAACGTGTGGGAAAGAAAATCCGCGATGCCGAAACCCGCAAAATTCCTTATATGCTCATTGTGGGCGAAAAGGAACAACAAGCCGGCACCGTATCGGTTAGGCGGCGTAAACTGGGCGACCTGGGCACCATGCGCGTCGAAGAACTGATCAGCCGGATGAAGGAGGAACAACAAAACGAAATCAAAACATTCGAACCCGAACCATAAAATCATACAGCCATCGCAATTCGAAGACGTAGAAAAAAACGAGGACCCGCACGGGTCATTAAGCAAAATCCCCACCGTATCAACAACGAAATAACCGCACCCCGGGTGCGTTTGGTGGGCGATAATGTGCAAATGGGCATTTATCCGCTCGAAGAAGCCCTCAAAATCGCCGACGAACAAAATTTGGATTTGGTGGAAATTTCCCCCAAAGCCGACCCGCCGGTGTGTAAGATTTTGGACTACAAAAAATTCCTTTACGACCTGCGCAAAAAGGAAAAGGAAATCAAGAAAAACACTCAAAAGGTGGTGGTCAAGGAGATTCGCTTCGGCCCGCAAACCGATGAGCACGACTACGAGTTCAAGAAGAAATACGCCATGAAATTCTTGCAAGAGGGCAACAAGGTAAAGGCCTATGTGTTTTTCCGCGGGCGCTCTATCATCTACAAAGACCAAGGCGAATTGCTCCTGCTGCGCTTGGCCAAGGAATTGGAAGAATTGGGCAAGGTGGAACAACTGCCCAAAATGGAAGGTAAAAAGATGATTATGATCCTGGCCCCGCTGTCGAAGAAGAAGAAAAAATAAACCATACGGATAAACCATAAAGACGAACGATTATGCCGAAAATCAAGACCAAAGCAAGTGCAAAGAAACGGTTCAAACTTACCGGAACCGGAAAAATCAAGCGCAAGCACGCTTACAAAAGTCATATCCTGACCAAAAAATCCAAAAAGCGTAAACTGCGCCTAACGCATGCCACCCTGGTGAGCGATGCGGACAAAAAAAATGTTCTTAAAATGCTGGGAATGAAATAATTCCTGCAAGGTTGAAAAACCCTGGAACAGTGCACCCCCTAAGTGTTGCTCCGGCAACCGCCTGTTACAAAAAAACAAACAACTATGCCTAGATCATTACATTCAGTAGCACGCAGACGACGCCGCAAAAAAATTATGAAAATGGCCAAGGGCTATTTCGGAGCGCGGCGCACACAGTACACGGTGGCCAAAAACGCCGTGGAGAAAGGATTGCTCTATGCTTATAGAGATAGAAAACAGAAGAAACGCAATTTCCGTCGCTTGTGGATCACGCGCATCAATGCGGGTGCCCGGCAGCACGGATTGAGTTATTCCCAATTCATGGGCTTGATTCACAAAAACGGCATCGAACTGAACCGCAAGGTCTTGGCCGATTTGGCTATGAACCATCCCGAAGCTTTCGAAGCCATTGTAAATAAAATCAAGGGCTAAAAAAAAACAAGGTTTTTCCGTATGAAACAATCCGTCGTGCCCGGTGCACGGCGGATTATTTTTTGGGAGCATGCCGGATCGCTCTGGATTTACATCCGTTGATTTCAATATACGGATTTTAAGGACCGACCGTTCTTTTTTTAAGTCCGGCAGAATCATTTGTTTGCGGTTTGAGCATGGAAGCGAATACCGGAACCGGACGTTGAAAGCCGGAATAAAAGATGTCCGAGAAAAAAAGCGCAAAGTTTCGTCTTTTTGGCAGGAAATGATTAGCTTTGGGCAACACAAAATTTGATATAATGAAAAAATATCTCTGTTTACTATTACTGGTTTTTGGGTTATATGGGTTTGAGATGCAAGCCCAATGGGATCCTTTTCATGATTCCCAGAGAGCTCAGCGCCCTGCCGGAAATACACAATACGGCGATCGTATTTTGCATATTATCCGAAGCTCGGATGCCTATTGGGAACAGCACAATCGCTTGGTTAAAGGAAGTGGCGTTAAGCCCTACGAGCGTTGGAAATATATTTGGGAGGATTACGGATATATGAATGTTAATCCGGCCCGTGCTTGGCGCGATGCCGTGCAAGCCGCGGCCCGCCCGGCCACCGACGACAGTAATTGGCAACTTGCGGGAACCACACCCTACACGACGGCCGGATACGAAGGAAAAGGACGGGTGAATGTTGTGCTAATCGACGACCAAAATCCGCAAATCATCTATGTGGGCGCGCCTGCCGGCGGATTATGGAAATCCACCGACGGCGGACAAACTTTTACTCCACTCACCGATGATTTGCCCACATTGGGTGTGTCGGCCATTGCCCTTGATCCTTCGGATCACAATACGATTTACATCGGCACCGGTGACGATGATGCCCGCGTTACGCCTTCCTATGGTGTTTACCGCTCTACCGACGGCGGTCAAACTTGGACCAACCTTACGCCTTCGATAAATTCCCTGGATTATGTGTCGCAAATTATCATCAATCCCTCAAATAGCAACGAAATTGTTTTTGCTTCGAGCGACGGTGTTTACAAATCCACCAACGGCGGGCAAAATTGGACGCTAACGCTCAATGCCGGAATTCGTGAAATGCGAATGAAACCCGGTAATTTCAATTACTTGTATGCCGTTTCCAATACTCGGTTTTATCGTTCAACAAATGGTGGCGACAGTTTTTCCATGGTTAGTTCGGGCCTTCCTTCATCGTCCAATGTTTCGCGTTATGTGATGGATGTAACGCCTGCGGCACCTAACAACGTTTATGTTTTAGCCACCAACGGCAGCAGCTTTGTCGGGCTTTACAAGTCCACAAACAGCGGTTCCTCATTTACGCGGACGGCGGCTAATGATGCTTTGGACGGGTCGCAACAAACCTGGTATGATTTGGCCATGACCGTTTCCGATACCGACCCCAATATTATTTTTCTTGGAGAGTTAAATCTATGGAAATCCACCAATGGCGGTGCATCTTTTTCCGTGTGGAACGATTGGGCCACTATGAATGATCGCTATACACATGCCGACATTCATTATTTGGAATACTACGGGAACACCTTGGTGGTAGGTTCCGATGGAGGAGTCTATTTGAGCACGGACAACGGCGCTCATTTTGTCAACAAAAACGATGATTTGGCCATAAGTATGTTTTATCGCATTTCGGCTTACAAAGATGCTCATTCCGAACATATTTACGGCGGCCTTCAAGACAACGGCGGCATTGCCAAGCAGCCCGATGAGCATTGGAATATTTATCACGGTGCCGATGGTATGGATAATGCCGTTAACCCCTCCGATCCCCAAACAGCATACAGTTTTATTTACTACGGAATCTATCTCAATGTAACCCGAAACGGAGGACTAACCACAGTTGGCGGTTACAGCGGGCCATCCTATGGCAATTGGGTAACCCCTTTGGCCATAGGTGCCGACGGAACGCTTTATGCCGGATTTACCAAGGTTTATAAACTAACCGGTAGCGGATGGCAGTCGGTAACCGGCTCATCCTTTTCGGGTAATATCGATATGCTTTATTGTCACCCAACAAATTCCAATGTAATTTATGCTGCCGTAAACACCGTTTTGTATAAAAGTACCGATGCAGGCGCAAATTTCTCACAACTACACGATTTTTCCTACAATGTGCGCGCCGTTACCCTCAATCCGCAAAACGGAAAAATTTGGGTGGCCGCCGGAAGCCACGTGTATGAAAGCACCGACGAATCTACTTGGACGGACATTTCCGCCGGCCTGCCGGCCGACATCCGCATCCATGATTTGGTATATCATCCTTACAGCCCCAACGAGACCTTGTATTTGGCCAACGACATAGGTGTTTACCGCAAGACCTCAGGCAACAATTGGGAAGCATTTCACAACAACTTGCCGCATACCTTTTGTATGGATTTGGAATTGGCCGGCGATGAAGGAAAGTTGTGGGTGGGTACCTATGGCCGTAGCACTTGGGTAACCGGTGTTCCTGCCTATCATCCCGACGATGATGCCAAAATTGCTATGAACGGCGATGCCGGTATGTATTGCGGAACTTTGCAAGATGTGGATTTCAGGGTAATAAATAACGGAAACAACGACATAACGCATTTTTCCTACAACTGGGACATCAACGGCGAAACAGGCAACGCTTCCTGGAACGGAACTTTACACAGTGGCGATACACTATCCCTGACCATTACGCCGAACAATGCGGTGAGTTTAGGTGTGGTTCCGGTACAAATTCAGGTGCAATATGCCGCCGACCAAAACACGCAAAACAATACGTTGGAATATACGCTTACGGTCAATAAAAGCGAGAGCGCATCGTTTAGCTACGATTTCGAATCACCATCCCACGAACTACTCACCCAAACCCTTCCAACGGGCAACCTTTGGGAACGTGCCCATCCTTCGGGTTCGGTATTGAATGCGGCGGCTTCGGGAACATACGCATATTGTACCAATGCATCGGGAACCTATCCCGACCAAACCACGGCTCACTTGTATGTGCCGTGCCTCGATTTTTCGCAAGTAACATCGGCTACTTTGGGCTTTGATATGGCTTTCGACATCGAGCAGGATTGGGATGCGTTTTATGTGGAATATTCCACCGACGGCTCCACTTGGACCGTATTGGGTAGCAGTGCCGACCCGGATTGGTACAACAGCAGTACGGTGCAAGGTGCTTGCCAAGGCGCCCAATGGACGGGTTACGACAGCCAAATCCGTCATTACAGCCATAGCTTGGATTTCTTGGCCGGCGAGCCGCGGGTTTATTTGCGTTTTGTGATGGCTTCCGATTATTCGGTTCACTATGAAGGTGTTATGCTGGACAACTTGCAAGTGGATTTGCAACTGGACACAAAAAAAACAGCTTGGCAAACCTATTTGAACCTCTTTCCCAATCCCACCGACGGCCGGCTATTTGTCCGGGCACGACGTCAAACGGTGGTTGAGCATTACCGCATCCTGGATTTAAGCGGGAAAATTTTATCCGAAAAGCATTTTGCCCAACCCGAAACCCGTTTAGATATCGACGTGCACAACCTGCCACGTGGCGCTTATATACTGGAATTACAAACCAACCGCGGCGTTTTTCATAGCCGGTTCCTGCGGCGTTAAACCCGGGATTGATTGTAAAAAAAGACCGTCCATACAGGGCGGTTTTTTATTGGGCACCCTGCCGGATTATGGAGCCCAGGAGTATCCTGAGGTGGTGAAGGCTAAAAATTTAAATCCCATAAATTTAGTAACTTGAACCGGTGAAAAAATTTTCGGAATGAGGAAAATTTTCCTTATTATGCTGTCGGTTACTGTATCGATTACCTCCTCGGCCCAGTCGTTCCGCAAGGGGCCCTATTTACTTTTTCCGGGTAATAATACGTCCATGACCATCATGTGGCAAAGCGATACGGGCACATCGTCCACGCTCTTTTGGGGCACATCCACGGCCTATGAGCATCAGGTGAACGTGCCGGCCTACGGAAACGACAAACAATTCCGCTATACTATTACAGGGCTAAATCCCGGCACCAAATATTATTACAAAGTCCGCCTGGGAAGTCGCGAAAAAACCGGTAGTTTTTACACCGCGCCGCCTTTGTCGGCCGGCGATGTAAGTTTTTATGTGTATGGCGACACCCGTTCGCATCCCGATGTGCAAAACAATGTTACGGGTCGTATCCTTACGGAGATGGCCAACGATACTGCATCGCAAACCCTGTGTGTGCTTACGGGCGATTTGGTAAGCCGCGGCCGGACCGAACAGGATTGGGACAACCAATTTTTTAACAGTCAATATCCGAACAACGAAACACTCAAATCGCTGGTTCCGTTTGTAATAGCACGTGGCAATCATGAGAATTACAATGGAAGCTATTCCAGCGGCAATGCAACGCTGTTTTACAAATATTGGCCATATGGTTATGCCAGCGGTTCCACCGATGGCGATGATATGTATTTCAGTTTTGACTACGGGCCGGTACATATTGCCGTGCTGGATCAGTACGACAATGGCACCTGGCGTCCGGGACGTATTAGCACGGCCCAACTACGATGGCTACAAAACGATTTGGCTGCTTCGAACAAGCCTTGGAAGTTTGTTGTGCTGCACGAACCCGGATGGTCGGCACGAAGTACTTCACGCAGAAGTTCACGTAGTTTGTTATCGGAGCACAGTAACAATACCGATGTGCAAAACAATATTCAACCGCTGTGTGTGCAGTATGGCGTGCAAGCGGTTTTCGGCGGACACAATCATTATTATGCCCACACCTTGGTGGACAGTATTCATCACTTTACCTTGGGCGGCGGGGGAGCATCCTTGTATCAGCCTTCCTATACCTCGGGCGGGGTGATTGTTTATGCCGAGGCTACTTATCATTTTATGAAAGTGAGCATCCGGGGCGACAGTGCCGTGCTTCGTGTTATCCGGCCGGACGGCAGCCTGGTAGAGACCATCCGTTTGCATACATCGATTACGGCGGTAGGAGAGGATTTGACGGCCAAGTTGCGCATTTATCCCAATCCGGCCAACGGGACATTACACGTGGAGTGGGGGAGTAGAAGGCCTGTGCGCTTGCAATTGGTGGATTTGACCGGACGTAAGGTTTGGATGCAACACCTGACGGCCTGGGGAACCGTATTAAATGTAAGCGCCTTCAAGCGCGGACTGTATATTTTGCGCATACAATCGGGCCCTTATGTACTGAGCCGTAAAATTATTTTGCACTAACTTGGCCCGCATGAAAATCCTTGCCTTGGACTATGGCCGCAAGCGTTCGGGTCTGGCCGAAACCGACGACCTGCAAATGATTGCTTCGCCCCTTACTACGGTGGAAACGGGGCGTTTGTGGGATTTTTTGGAAAAATATTTGGCCGCCAATGCCGTGGAAACCTTGGTGGTGGGTGAACCTTTGCGCGAGGATGGCACTCACAACGACCTGGAAGCAGATATACGGACGTTTATTCGCCGGTTCCGGAAAAAATATCCGCATATTACGGTAGCACGTCAAGACGAACGCTATACGTCCAAAATGGCCTTTGATGCCATGATTGCCGGAGGTTTGGGTCGTAAAAAACGCCGCAACAAGGCCATGGTGGACAAGGTGTCGGCCGCACTGATTTTGCAGGATTATTTGGCGGGGCGAAGCCGTTGAGATGCCGGATTTTTTTTAATCGGGGGTATTCATTTGGCTTTCCAGCAATTCGTCCACTTTGCGGATGTGCTTGTACAATATCTCATCATGCTCCAAAAACGGAACCGCTTTGCGAAAAGGTTCCAGAAATGTCCGGGTGGCAGGCGAAGGCGAAAGTTTACGGAAGTGGAGGGCCTGCATGGCGGTAAGCAGTTCCACGGCCAGCACCGTTTGGGTGTTGCGCAGGATGCGCCGGGTTTTGAGTGCCGAGTTGGCGCCCATGCTCACGTGGTCTTCCTGGCCGTTGCTGGATTCGATGGAGTCGGTGCTGTTGGGCACGGCCAATTGTTTGTTTTGATTGACCAATGATGCGGCCATGTATTGGGGAATCATCAGGCCGGAATTGAGGCCGGGCTTGGGTGTGAGGTAGGCCGGCAGCTCGCGTTTGCCCGAGATGAGCCGGTAGGTGCGGCGTTCGGAAATATTGGCCATTTCCGACACGGCTATGGCCAGCATATCAGACGCCATGGCCAAGGGCTCGCCATGGAAATTTCCGCCCGAAAGGATGCGGTCGTTTTCCATGTCGATGATAGGATTGTCGGTAACGGCATTGATTTCCACTTCAAAAGTGCGGGCCACATAATCGATGGCATCTTTGACAGCGCCGTGCACCTGGGGCACGCAGCGGAACGAATAGGGGTCTTGCACGTGTTTTTTGGGCCGGTGGATGATGGGGCTTTCGGCCAGTTGTGTTCTGATACGCCGGGCGGTTTCGGCCTGTCCGGGATAGGGGCGGATGTTTTGCACCACCTCGTCGAAGGGTTCGATACGTGCGTCGTAGGCCTCCAAGGAAACGGCGGCAATACGGTCGGCCAGCAGGTCGAGTTTTTGTGCTTTCCAAAGGTTCATTAACCCGAGGGCGGTCATAAACTGGGTGCCGTTGAGCAGGGCCAGGCCTTCCTTGGCTTCCAAACGGACGGGTTCCCAATGCATGGCTTCAAGCACTTCGGCCGCCGGACGGATTTGCCCTTGGAAATGCACTTCGCCTTCGCCGATGAGCGGAAGGGCCAAATGGGCCAGCGGCGCCAAATCGCCCGATGCGCCCAGCGAACCGTTTTCATATACCACGGGGATGATGTCGTGGTTATAAAAGTCGATAAGCCGTTGCAGGGTGCTCACTTGGATGCCCGAATAACCCTTGGCCAAGGTGATGATTTTGAGTAGGAGCATAAGCCGGACCATGTCCGCATCAAGCATGTCGCCTGTTCCGCAAGCGTGGCTGCGCACCAGGTTTTCTTGTAGCAGTTGCAGGTTTCCGGGTTGAATTTTGACCCTTGCCAGCGAGCCGAATCCCGTGTTGATACCGTAAACGGGCGTTTCGCTTTCGTGGATTTTACGTTGCAAAAAACGGTAGGCGGCTTCGGTGCGTTGGAGGGCCGTTTCGCCCGGTTTTATGCGACGCCGTTCGTGAAATATTTCACGTAACTGCGTATGGGAAAGGTATTGATTATCGATAATAAAATCGGTTTTCATGCCGGAGTGTTTGAAACGAAATTTACGTAAAATCCGTAAACCGGAATTTGATGTAGGGCGGTTTGTTTTGTTTGGTGCCCTAGCCAAAAAACAAAAAAATCCATTTGCCCGAAAAATACTAAATTGAACCGCAAAACGTTATTGCCACATAGCCGCGCGTATGAAGCGATTATTTTTCCTTGTTCCGGCCTTGATGCTATTGACGGGCGCTTGCTCCACCCGTAAACCCTCGGTGCTTTCCAACAATTACCACGCCTTGACGGCCCGTTACAACGTGCTTTTCAACGGTAATGAAGCCCTGCAAAAAGGCGTGGACGAACTGCGCCGCAAGGCCGAGGAAGATTTTTACCGCGAATTTCCGCTCGAAGGCATCGAATTCGATGACAAAGTGCTGGCGCCGGGCCAGTCGCGTTCGCAAGAGATTCAAAAAGCCGAAGAAAAAGCCGCCAAAGCCGTGCAAAAACACAGCATCGAATACCGCGGCGTGGAATACAACCGGGAAATGGACCGTGCCTTCCTGCTGCTGGGCCAAGGGCGCTATTACGACCAACGTTATTTGGCCGCGCTGGATGCCTTTAACTACGCCTTGACCAATTTTTACGATAGCGATTTGCGTAACGAACTCCGGCTTTGGCGCGCCAAAACCCGCCTTCGTATGGGCCAAAAAGGTTTGGCACGCCGCGAATTGGCCGGCGTGATCAACGCCGAACCCAAGCGGTCCGACACCCGCGCCCTGGCCTATGCCTTTATGAGCGAAAGCATGCGGGGCGACACCTTGGAAGAACCCGTAGGGGTTTGGCTCAGCCGCGCCGCCCGTGCCGCCCGTTCGCGCCGGCTCAAAATCCGGCTGGCCTACAAAGCCGCCCAAGTGTGGGAAAAACTGGGCCGCAAAGATTCGGCTGTGGCTATGACCGACCTGATACTCAAACGCCGCGACCCGGAATATTTTTACCTCAAAACCCTGTGGTATCGTATGCACCTTACGCGCGAAGATACCGCACTACAACCCAAATACATCAAGCGACTCAACAGTTATTTCAAAAATTATTATTTCCACCGCTACTATCCCGACATTCATTTCCGGCTGGGTGAGCTTTACGAAACCCGCGGCGACACGGCCTTGGCCGTCAAACATTACGGCCAAGCCACGGCTTCGCCGGTCAAAAGTTTGCAGCGCTTGTCCTACACCAAATTGGCCGACATTTATTGGGACCGTTCCGACTACGTTAATGCAGGCGCTTATTTGGACAGTTTGCTCAGCGTTACCGATAAGGACAAACTGGAATATTTGCTTATCGGCCAACGACGGCGCAGCATCGACCAAATCGTGCATTGGGAAAAGCTCATCCGGCGCAACGACAGTTTGATCGCCCTTTCGCGTTTGGACACGGCCGAACAACGCCGGCGCATATTGGCCTATATCCGTCGCCTGCAAGCCGAAGAAGCCGCCCGCGCACGCAAACGTATGCAAGCCGAACAACAAGGTGAAGGCGAAGCGGCGGGAAATTTTTATTTCTACAACCAAAAGCAAGTGGCCACCGGCAAGGAGCAATTCCGCCAACAATGGGGCGACCGCCGCCTGGAAGACCTTTGGCGTTTGACCAACAAATACGGACACATAGAGGAGGAAGGCGAAGTGGAGGAAAAGCCAAGCAACGATAAGGAAAACACCGCTCAACAAACCCAAAACCACGGCTTGCCCGATAAGTATTCGCCCGAATATTACCTGCGCCAAATACCGCGCACCGAAGCACAGCGCGATTCGCTCCGGCATCAAATCCTGCAAGCGCATTTGTATTTGGGACTCAACTATGCCGATGACAAATTAAAAGAATACGGGTTGGCCCGTGCTCACCTGCAAAAGGTTTTGGATGCCCGGCCCGATGACGAAATGCGCAGCCGCGCCTGGTATTTGCTCTACAAAATCGCCAAACGGGAACACAAAGAGGATGAGGCCGAACGCTATGCGGCCCTGCTACGTAAAAACTATCCCGAAAGCCCCTACACGCAATACATTCTGCATCCAGAAAGTTTTTCCGACAGTTCGTCCAAACAATTCTACGCCGATTTTATGCAGGCCTACGATTTGTTTCAATCGGGTGAATGGACCCGGGCCCGCCGGTTGACCGACAGCTTGATCAATCGCTATGCCAATCATCCCGAGCGGGCGAAACTCTATTTGTTGCTGGCACGTATTTCGGGCAAAACCGACGGGATTGACGCCTACATTCAAACGCTGAAAAAGGTGGAAAAAACCTTTGCCGGAAGTCCGTATGCCAAGCAGGCGGAAAGCGAACGCAAAAAATTGGAAACGCTCAAAAACCGCTACGGGCCCGAACATCCCGAACAGTTTCCGTTTTTCCTGGTTTTTCGTGTGGCACGGGGTGATTCACTCGCGGTGCGTTCGTTGGACAAATGCCTCAATGCCATTTACACCGAAACCGAATCCAAACCGCGCAAAATCTTTACCGACCAATACGACGACGGAACTTGGTTTGTGGTGGTGCACGACTTTTTGAGTCGCACATCGGCCGAATTTATCCTGGAAAAAATGCGGGAAAAACGTTGCACCATTCCCTCCAACTTTATCATTTCACGCGGAAATTACA
>JALWYR010000210.1 GCA_027003085.1 Flavobacteriales bacterium | reverse complement strand
CTACGGCCCTACGTCCAAGCCGAACGGGTATTTAAAGAAGAAGAAAGCCTGACCGTTTGGGTAACCGACGACGAAAATAAAATTCCGGTGCGCATTCAGGCCAAGCTTTTGGTGGGTTCCATCAAAGCCGATTTGGTGGAATACCGCGGGTTGAAATATCCCATTCATTTCGAATAATCACCGGACTGCATCCGTTGGCGGTGCATTTCATACAAAAAAATACCCGCCGCCACCGACACATTGAGCGAATCCATTTGCGGTGAGATGGCTATGCGCAGGCGCGCATCGGCCGCTTGAAGCAAACGCTTGCCAATGCCTTTTTGTTCGTTGCCCAATATAACGGCCGCAGGGCCGTCGAAACGGTGGTTTTCCAGATAATCGGAGCTTTTTTCGGTGGCCGCCACCACGGCTACGCCTTCGGATTGCAGGAAATACACGGCGTCCAGTAAATGCGGAACACGCACCAAGTCCACCTTGAAAATCCCACCGGCCGAACTTTTGACCGTTTCTTCGGTAATACCCGCCGAACCATGGGCCGGCAAAATAACCGCACCGGCTTCGAAGGCCGCCGCACTACGGAGCACGGCACCCAAATTGCGGGTATCGGTTATGCCGTCCAACAAAACAAATACCGGACTTTTGTGCCGCTCAAAGGCCTGCCGGACAGCTTGCTCCAAGGGTACAAAGGGTACCGGAGCCACATAGGCCACTATGTTTTGATGTGCGCCGGAAAACAACTTATTCAATTTGACCGCCGGCACGTGCTTTACAGGCACACCGGCCGCCCGTAGTTCGCCCAGCAATTTATTCAATGCGGCATCGCCTGATTGAGTGCCAACCAGAACTTTTTCGATTGTTTTACCTTCGCGTAAGGCCTCTTCCACGGCATGAATTCCGGCAATAAGCATAAACCATCGGATTTGTTCAAAAAAAAACAATCCGCCCCGTGGGCAACGCAGGCGGATTATTTTTTCGGTTCGTTATTCAAAATCAGAGCAGTTCTCTTACTTTTTCGAGCTGTACATCCGTAAGGAAGTTTTTCAAATCGCCCATAAAATAATTTTGCAGATTGTAGTGTTCGATGACAAACTTAACGGCTTCGTCCAAGGATTTTCCTTGGAGCAAACCTTCTTTTTCGGCCAAAAGCAAATGCTTTTTGATACTTTGGGCATAGATATGGGTGGCTTGTTGCAGTTTTTCCCGTGCGGCAGGATTTTCAAGGTTTAACTTACTTACGATTTTTTCGGTCAATGCATTGGCATATTTGGTTGCATTGAACTCCTTGTAATAGCTTTGGGCCGAAACGCTCAGTCCGAACATCAGGGCCAGCAGAAGAAATATTTTTTTCATATCGGTCGGTTTTTTTTGTTTTCAATAAGCAATTTTACTAAAAAAAATCTGAACGGCCAAGCCGAATTGTTATTTACCTATCCACAAATTTTTTTCCAGGTAATATCCCGTGGTATCCACCTGCCAATCCAGGTGCACATCCCAACGGCCGTAGGCCAAACTGTCGGAAGGAACCAAAATCTTACGGGTCGAATCCAATACGAACGGAATGGTTTTGTCCAAAACCTTGGCATTGGGCCGGTAGAGTACCAATGTGCCCTTCACTTTTTGGGGTGGCAGATAATCCGGAAAACGGACGGTCAACCCTTTTTTGTCATGGGATATTTTTACGGGAACACGCATGGTGTCGGCATTTTGTTTCCGGGCCAAAACCTTGCCATATTGAAGTTCTTCGGTATAATAATCCTTGACATACATTTCATTGGTGCGCAATTCTTTGAACGAAAGATAAAAGACATATAAAAACACACTCATAAAAGTGATAAAAACCAAAAGCAGGGCCCAACCCCAGTTCCAGCGGAAGTTACGTATCCATTCGGGTAATTGCATAGGTATTGTTTTTTAAAAAACTTCGGACAAAATTACGGGAATTTTGTCCGAAGTACAACTCATTGATAATCAAAATAATTAATAGGGCGCAATAAACACGGTCTTGTAAGTATCGAGCAAACGCCCTTGTTTGTCAAATACGCCGAGTTTTACCTTATGTTTTCCTTTTATTTTGCCTTTGGGTATATTCAAAAACAGCATTACTTTTTTGACTTCCTCTTTGCTCAAATTCAATGGCGCTTCCTCGCCCGAAATGATTATTTCGGCTTCTTCGAACTTGGGTTCCACCAATCGAATTTGTAAATCCTCGTACGGAATTCCGGATTTATTGATTAATGTAACATCAAAACTGTTCATAATTTTACCGTTTTCCAATTCGGTATAAAGCATCCCGCGTTGACGAAATACTTTTAATGAAACATCGGGCCTTGCAGCCAAGAGACTGATAAAAATACCAACCAGCAGAACCAAAATAACCGTATAGAATTTAACCCGCGGGGTAAAAATTTTCTTCGTGCCCGTTTCGATGCTCACTTTGGATGCATAGCGAATCAATCCGCGCGGTTTGCCAATGGCATCCATTACGGCGTCGCAGGCATCCATACAGGCCGTACAGTTGATACACTCCATTTGGGTGCCGTTACGAATGTCGATGCCCGTGGGGCACACATGTACGCATTGCTTACAATCGATACAGTCGCCTAAACCCAGAGCTTCGCGATCTTGGCCTTTACGCATGGGGCCGCGTTTTTCGCCCCGCTTATAGTCGTAGGTAACCAAAATGGTATTTTCATCGGTCAGTACGCCTTGCAAACGGCCGTAAGGACAAACGATAATACACACTTGTTCACGGAACCAGGCATACACAAAGAAAAATACCGTGGTAAAAGCAAAGTAAATGGCAAATACCTGTTTGTCTCTCAACGGATGTTTCCAAAAATCAATCACGTAGTCCGAACCGGCCACATAAGCCCACATAATGGATGTAAGGAAAATGGAAACAATGTAAAAAATAATCCATTTACCGCCGCGTTTGAGAATTTTTTCGCTGTTCCACGGCATCTTGTCCAATTTGATTTGCTTGGGCCTATCGCCTTCGATGGCGTATTCGATCCGGCGGTAGAGCATTTCCATAAAAATGGTTTGCGGACACAACCATCCGCACCAAATACGCCCGTAGATTACCGTGAACAGAACAATAAAAATGACCAGGGTAACCCCACCAATGGCCAACAAATAAAAATCTTGCGGATAAAAAGGCTTACCGAATATATGAAACTTACGTTCCAATATATCAAACAAAAAATATTGCTCTCCATTGACCTTGATAAAGGGTAATACGGCAAAAATGATCAATAGAACAATGCTCAAAATAGTGCGATAGGTATAGTACCGGCCTTTGGGCTTTTTGGGATGGATCCAGTTTCGTTTACCATCTTCACGTATGGTTCCGATACTATCGCGAAAACGCTCGTTACTTTGGTTACTCATAAAGCATTCGTTTTAAAAGAAGTAAAGCAGTTTGACGGGCAAACTGCTTTACAAAGGTATAAGTTTTCAGATAAAACAGCAGGTCATCCTTGATTGCATACTTCGCCTTCGGGTGCTTTACCGTCTTTGGCCGGGTGGGCTTGCAAATCCACCAAAATGTAGCTGATGACCTTTTGGATTTTTTCACCGCTCATATTTTTAAACGATTGCATACCCTTGGATGTACCATTATAGATAATTCTGTACATGCTTTTGGGGTCACAACCGTAAATCCAATGATTGTCGGTCAGGTTGGGCCCGATGTTTCCTCCACCGTCGGCCCGGTGACACATGGCGCAACTTTTTTGAAAAATGGCTTTCCCCTCGGCCAATGATTTGGCATCTTTGACCACCTTGACGGTGCTTTCATCAACAACACCATGGGTCTTTTTGTAAGCCTCGATTTGTGCCTTATGGGCAGCCACTTCTTTTTGGTATTCGTTCTCTTGCCATTTACCGTTGTTATTGGCATCATAGAAATAGTAAAAGTAAAAAGCAACGTAAAAAATAGAAATAACAACGGTAATGATAAATCCTGCCGACCACCACGGAGGCAGCGGGTTGTTCAATTCCTCGATACCGTCGAAATCGTGATCGAGTTTCACTTCATGTTCCCGTTCCACGGGAGTGGACTTGGTTAATTTTTGCATCAACCTGTCCCAGAACGAATTATTTTGTTGTGTCATAGTCGTTTTCGTTTTGTTCGTTAAAAGGCATGTTTTTCAGTTCATCAACACGATGCTTGGGCATACGCCACACCAAAAAAAGCATTACCGCAAAGATGATAAAGAAGATAACCGTAACCACAAGGTCATACATTTCGGCCCCTTCCTGCGTACTCAGGTAATGTTTGATGTTGCGTAACATAGATTAGCGTTGAGCGGTTTGAGGGTTTGTGGTATCCGTTCCCAAACGTTGCAGGTAGGCAATCAATGCAATAATTTCCTTCTTGCTTAAATCTTCATTTGTTCCTTTGAAGACTTCGTTGTATGGCTGCGATTTTTCGAAGCCCGCTTTATCGCTTGTCAGATCTTTCACTATTGCCTTTGCTTGTTGCTCAATGTTTGCCTTGGCATTGGCTATATCTTGATCCGAGTACGGAACACCCACTGTTCGTAAAGCTTTCATGCGAGCTTCGATGTCGGAAATATCCAAGTCGTTGGTATAAAGCCATGTATATCTTGGCATAATGGAACCTTCGGTCATAGACGGGTCATACATATGGTTAAAGTGCCAAAGGTTGTTGCGTTTCCCGCCTTCGCGCATCAGGTCCGGGCCGGTACGCTTGGAACCCCATTGGAACGGATGGTCGTAAACGTATTCACCGGCTTTGGAATACGGCCCGTAACGTTCAACTTCGCTACGGAACGGACGAATCATTTGCGAATGACAAACATAGCAACCCTCACGAACATAGATATCTTTACCCAATTGTTCCAGCGGAGTGAGCGGTTTAACCGAAGCGATTTTAGGAATGTTGCTTTTTACATAAAGTGTGGGAATAATTTCCACAGCACCTCCGATAGCCGTTGCCAACAAGGCGAGAATGGTGAATAACACACCACGCCGTTCGAGCCAGTTGTGGAAGTCTTCTCCCGGTTGCCGTTTGGCCGGAACCGGAGCCAAAGGAGCTGCCTCGGCTGCCGTATCTTCAACCGTATGTCCCTTGACGGTTTTGACCAAATTCCAAATAAGAATAATAAATCCTGTCAAATACAAGGTGCCCCCAATGGCACGTGTAATATGCATCGGAATTATTTCGGTCAATGTTTCCATAAATTCGGGATACTTCAAGGTGCCGTCGGGATTAAATTGCTTCCACATGATGGCTTGTGTCCAACCGGCAATATACATCGGAATAACATAGAGCAATATACCGATGGTTCCCAACCAAAAATGCCAGTTCATCCATTTGACGGAATAAATTTTGGTACGGTACAACCGCGGTACCAGCCAGTAGAGCATACCCGAAATAAGGAAGCTGTTCCAACCCAAGGTGCCCACGTGCACGTGAGCAATAATCCAGTCGGTAAAGTGGGCAATGGCATTCAAGGATTTGAACGAAAGCATCGGGCCTTCGAAAGTACTCATACCATAGGACGTAACGGCAACCACAAAGAATTTAAGAATGGGATCCTCACGTACCTTGTCCCATGCACCCCGCAGGGTAAGCAAACCATTGATCATACCTCCCCACGAAGGGAAAATCAGCATAAAGGAAAATACCGTTCCCAACACTTGGGCCCATTCGGGCGTAGGTGAATACAACAAGTGGTGCGGACCGGCCCAAATGTAAATGAAAATCAACGTCCAAAAGTGAATAATCGACAAACGGTACGAATAAATCGGACGCTGTGCCGCCTTGGGAACAAAATAGTACATCAAGCCCAAAATGGGTGTGGTTAGGAAAAACGCCACGGCATTGTGCCCATACCACCACTGAACCACGGCATCTTCAACACCCGAGTAAACCGAATAGCTTTTGAACAGCGTGGCCGGCACTTCCAGATTGTTAAAGATGTAGAGCATGGCAATGGTAACGGCCGTGGACAGGTAGAACCAAATGGCTACGTAAATGTGACGCACACGGCGTTTGACCACCGTCATAATCAGGTTCACCGTAAAGGCTACCCAAACCAAAGCAACCAAAATGTCAATGGGCCATTCCAGTTCGGCATATTCCTTGGATGAAGTGATACCCAAAGGCAACGTGATGGCTGCCAAAACAATGATCAACTGCCAACCCCAGAAGTTGACCTTACTCAGAAAATCACTCCACATCCGGGTTTTGAGCAGTCGTTGGGTGCTGTAATAAACACCCGTGAATATCCCGTTGCCCACAAAGGCAAAAATCGCCGAATTGGTGTGCAACGGGCGCAAACGGCCGTAGCTTAACCACGATACCCCCGACGTATAGTGAGGGAACCAATAAAAGTAAGCTACCATCAACCCGATCGTAAAGGCCGTGATGCCCCATATAACGGTGGCCCACGCAAACAGCTTTACGATCTTGTCATCATAGTAAAATTTCTCCTTTTCCATAGGGTTATGTATTTGTTTTTTTGGTTTCATGTCCGGTTTTATGTGTTTCCGTATTCCCAAATTCTTCGTCAAATAACATACGTACCGAGGGCGTATATGTATCCTCATATTGCCCACCACGACTCGAATGCCAGAACAATACCAGAAATATCAGTGCCAAAATCAAACTGATGAAAATTGTTAAATATAAGGCTATCATAATTCTATTCCGATACTCAATAAAAATTTTGTATTGACAAATGTATAAAAAATTGTTTTTTTTACAAAAGCAGAAATGTAATGTATGTTACATATCGCTCTGGTTCTTACCAACTTCCACTTGCTCCGCCACCTCCGAAGCCGCCACCTCCGAAGCCGCCCGAAAAGCCCCCGCCTCCAAAACTTCCACCACTACCGAATCCTCCACTACCCCACGAACCGCTCCAAATCACCGGTCCTTGCCGGTCAATGGTATAACCGCCTCCGCCCTTGCCTCCATGACGTTTGGAAAGCACATACAGCACAATGAGTACAAATATGACCAAGAAAAACACCAACACCCAATCGATTTCCCCTTTATTATCCTGAATTTCGGGCGCCTTGAAATTGCCTTGCAAAATGGCAAAAATGACATCGGCCGCACGGTTTAATCCGCCATAATAATCACCACGCTTAAAATGCGGAATCAAAATGTTCTCGATAATCCGCTTACTCAACGCATCGGTCAGATAGGGTTCCACACCATAGCCCGTAACAATGGCCGTTTTTCGGTCGTTAGGTGCCACAATAATCAAAATGCCATTGTCTTTTCCCGCCTGGCCAATACCCCATTTATGCGCCCATTCGGCTCCCCACACATTAATGTCATGTCCATACAAACCGGGCACCGTAGCCACCACGATTTGTGATGATGTGCTGTCGGCATACCGGATAAGTTTTTCCTCCAAGCTTTGGCGCTCACCGGGCGACAAAATACCGGCAAAATCATACACCGATGTTTCCAAGGCCGGCTTGGCCGGCAATCCGTCCCGGTCGATTTTCCACACAGGCGTTTGGGCCACCAGGCCCAACCAACTCCATAGCAGCAAAATTCCCAGCAAGCGCTTAATCGAAGGAAATTTCATCGGGCAATTCATTTATGTCGTCATCGGAATAAGGGTAATGCTCGGCCAGGGCCAAGCCGATGGCATCAATGGCGCGAACAATGCCATCGGTATATTGTCCTTGGCGAAAATGTTCGGCCAATATGTCGCGGATTTGCTCCCAAAAATCCCGACCCACTTTCCGGTGAATACCTTCATCGCCAATCACCGCAAAACGCCGCCCGCCGGTATCCACATAAATCAAAATGCCGTTGCGCAAACGGGTTTTGTGCATACCCAGTCTTTCAAAGGTTTTCACGGCCCGTTGATATATGTCTTTGCCGCCCCCGCGGTGCAAATGCACGCGTATTTCGCCCGAACTGTGCCGTTCGGCCCTGCCGATGGCTTCCAGGATGCGGCGTTCGCCCCGGTCGTCGATAAAGTCGCGAAAACGCGGATCCATCAGAACTTGACTTCGGGTGCTTTTTCGGCACCTTTTTCGGCACTAAAATATGCGCTTGGCTTAAAGTTTAACAGCGAAGCCCAAATGTTGTTCGGAAACTTACGAATAAACGTATTGTAATCCTTAACCGCCTTATTGAACCGATCGCGTTCCACCTTGATGCGGTTTTCGGTGCCTTCCAATTGACTTTGCAGTTCCAAAAAGTTTTTATCGGCCTTTAAATCCGGATAACGTTCCAACACCACCATCAAACGGTTTAATGCACCGCTCAATCCTTGCTGTGCCTGTTGAAACTTTTGCAATTGCTCGGGTGTAATATTCGAAGGATCAATTTTGAACTGCGTGGCCGACGCACGCGCCTTGATAACGGCTTCCAGGGTGGATTTTTCGTGCTGGGCATAGCCCTTAACGGTGTTCACCAAATTGGGAATCAGGTCGGCCCGACGTTGGTAGGCGCTTTCCACATTTCCCCATTGGGCCTTGATGTTTTCCTGCATGGTTACGGCCGTGTTTTGAAAATGCTTGTAGGACGATAGCAGCCATAGAATGAGCAGTACCAATATACCGAGCGAAACAAGGAATTTTTTCATAGGAGTAAAGATTTTATTTGTTCGAAAATACGAAAAATTCCGTCAACCCTCCTATGCCGGATATTTAATACCTTATTTTGGGCGCCCCGGCGCCCGGTTTCGGGGCCCCGCCGGCGGGCGAATGCCCGCTGCGGCTGGCCGGACATTAAAACGGATTTATAGTCGTCCTGCCCCGCCGGCCATGCCGGCGGGGCAGGGCAGGTATTGATTTTCAATCGTTTATGTCCGTCCAGCCGCGCGGCGCGCTTGGCGCGCCGCGGCGGAGCCCCGCCCGCCGTTTCGCGTGGCGGAGCACGCTCACGCCGGCCGTTCCGAAATCCGGCGCCGGCCGGGCTGTCCGCTTAAATTCGCCTCGCCCTGCTCTTGGCCCGCAATGCGAGGCGGTGCGGCTTCCCGCTGTCAGTCACCCCGCCGCGGCGGGCCGGCGGCAGGGCATCGGCTCATACCGCTTCCATCCCTGGCGCATGGCAAGGACAAAGTTTTAAACCCTATCGAAAAACGGCCAACGAGCTTAGCCAAAATCAATCTTTAACATACGCTTCGGGTGGAACGGGTTGCGGCGCCGGCACACCGTTGATTTTTCCATTGTTTTCGGCTGCCGTTCGGTCGATATGCATTTGTGCTTCTTCCGTGCTGTAACGGGTCAGATAAACTTTCTCCAATCCCGTATTGCGCATGCCGCGACGTATCAACCAAAATACCAATCCAAGAAGCAGTAACCACCACAAAAACAATAGGAACAATTGCACATGCGGATTATCCGAAAACAATTCGTACACTTTGTATTTATCGGTCCAAGCCCCGTTTTTCCCGGCCAAAACCGTGGATGAAAGGAAATGTTTATGTGCCTTGTAATATAAGGTAAAGGGCAGATAACCCACAGCAAAGCCCAAAAAGCCTATCCAAGTGTTCAGGTATCCCATACCCAGGCGCATATAGGAACGTATCTCACAACCAATGAGCAACACCGCTCCCATACCCAGCAGCAAACCGCCAATCATACTTCCGTAAGTCAAGGAATATTTAACCTTGCCCGCAAAGGCCGGTTGCACACCCCAAACGGCCCATGCCAGCAAAACAAAGCCCAACATTACCACCCAATGAACGGCAATACCGATAAACGGAGCATAACTACGCATCAGAGTACGCGTAATGCGTGGAACCCCCAGGCGCGCATACCATGCATCCTTACGCCGCATGCTGTCGGCCGTTTCGGCAGACACCAATGCACATTCGGTTCCGAAACCCGATTTGGCCAAACCGATTCCCCCGAGAATACCGGCAAGTAAAGTAAAGATGACATAAAACCAACCCTTATGCGCCACCGATTTATTAAACGGAATAATATGACCCGCTTTGACATGTGCCGCATAATCCGGAGCAAAAAATCCGGCATAAACGGCATAAAGCACAAACAATAACAGAAAAACCAAGCCAACCCAATAAGCTATACGTTTCTGTGGCCGGTAGCCCGGACGCAAAGTGGCTTGTTCGCCTTTGTCGGCCTGCGAAACATACCGCAAAGTTTCCTGATGCTTAAAGTATCCGGCCAAGCCCCATTTGCCCATTAACCAAAATCCTATAATTCCTCCAAGGGCCATAAATAGCACGGTAACCAAAGAGTGTATGTTCATCAGCGGCACACCACCCATCAAATGGTTCAATGTGCAACCGCCGGCCAAGCGTGTGCCGTAGCTGAACAAAATGCCGCCTACAAACGACATCAACAGAAAACGTTTGCCATAGTAAGCCCACGTACGAAATTCCCGCTCCATTAAGGCCACCAAAAAACCACCCGCAATAATACCCACAATGGGCCAACCCACACCGGGAACAAACGCCCCGTCGGCCGAAGGCAGAACCTTTTCGATGCCGTTTTCGGTAATGGTGGCATACTTACCGTAAATTTCGGTTCGAAAACCGAACAAATGGTTGAAAAAAACTTCCAGCCCCCGGAACATTTTACCCAAGTCCGTAGTAACGGTTATGGGTTTGAGATGTGGCGATTTTCCATGCTGCAAAGCCGTAATCCAACCGGTAAGCATGTAAATCACCTGTGCCAGCCCGAATGCAATGCCGGCATACACAAACGACCATTGATTCCGAATAAGTTTTTTCCAAGCCATCGCCATATGTGTTTTATGCCATTAAAAATCCACCTGAATCCTGAAAATATGTGCATGCAGCGGCCCTTGCGCCAAGCCGTCGCGGGTAAACGTAAAGTTATACATCAAACGTAAACGGGCAAGCGGATACCAATTAAGTCCGAACGTATAGGTGGTGATATTCTCCGGCATTTGCGGATTGGCCGCCAAAACAACGTTATTGACAGTCATTTGCGAAAAACGTGTTACCACCTCCCATGCACCCCGGCCCTCGTCCGAAACGGGATATTCGGGAACAATACGTGCAAATCCGCCATATTTCATCCGGTATTTTTCGCCCGTGAGCAAAAAGCCGGCGGTAATATACATTCCGTTTACACGGTAATCAACGTTTCCGGCAGCCGGAAGCATTTGGGTTTTATATTCGCCGCGCAAGGAAACGGATTTTAAGATAAGTGCCGTTTCGCCACCCCAAACCATGCGCCGTTTGGCCCCGGGGAAAACATAGGCATATTTATCGCCCAAATGATTTTCGGGCCTGAAATGCAAATCCGCCGCCGGACGACTCGCCGTATTCACGCCCAAATGCACCCCGTAACGGTTGCCGGCAATAACGAAAGGAATATAACCGAACATGCGGGCCGAAAAATTAAGTCCGCGCTCCAAATGTTTGTCCAAAAAACCTTCGCCGTTTTTGCCATTACCGGTCAAAGCCGCCTGAATACCCAAATGACGTGATAGTAATGAATAATTGGCATAGTGCAATCCGGCTCCCCAACGGAAGTTTTGCAATGCCGAAAGCATGGGCCGTTCGGCCAATGGAATGTATTTGCTGCTTGTAGCCATCGCCAATCCGGTAGGCTCGGCCAACGAGCCGATACCGAAATTACCCCAACGACTGAGGTATTTGATATACACATCCCGGAACCCTATTTTTCCGTGCGCAAAATTAACCTCCACCTTATACCGCAAATTATCGGTCAAACGTCCGCCTGCCGAAAGATGAACCCGGCGGAATTCGTTTCCCAGTGCCCAAGCCGTGTCCTTTGTTCTTTTCAAGGCCTCCACATCATATTGAATACGCCCGTGAATTTTCGGTTGTTTTTGTGCAAAAACCGACCCGGGAATAAACACATAGCTGACTAATATCAGAAAAAAAAGTTTTTTCATAGCAAAAGTTTTTTTTTGACATAATAAGTTTGTCAGTTTTCGGATAATATTTTATGATAATTGTCATATAGTTGGATATTTATTAATCATCCGGCGAACCCGGGCGCTTCTCCCGACCGGATCAAAAGACCGGCGCTTGTTTCGCCGCCGGCGCCCCTTGTCATGTTCCGTGGCTCCGCGAACCGCCTTACGGCGTTTCGCTTCGCTGCTCCGGCAGCCCTGCGGTCTGCCTGCGCAAAGGCGGGGAGCCATCGCCTTCCAACAGCCAAGCCCTTCCGGCCGCGGCTTGTCTCCCCGCCGGCTCCACAACCCTTCGGCTTCCGTGTGCCTGCGCCAAGAGCCGCGCCTTGTCTTGTTCCGCCCTCCGCGAGCCCTGACGGTCTCGCTCCGGTGCTCCGGGAGCCTGTGGCTCCGCGTCAGTCTCCCTTCGCGTGCTTCGGAGCCACCTGCGGTGTCTCCTCGCGGCCCTCGGAGCCCTGCCGCCTCGCTCGGACTGCGCCTCGCTCGGCGGCGTTCTCCTCGGGCATTCCTTTTGTCATTCCCGCACCCGCCTGCGCGGGCACAGGCTCCGGCGATAATCCGCCCCCCCTTGGAGTTGCCCTATATGTCATTCCCGCGAAAGCGGGAATCCGGGCGCACCGGTTTGCCTTCTTTTGTCATTCCCGCAATGCGGTTTCGCCTTCAATGTTTAAAGTAGACGAACGATGTCATTCCGACGGAACCGCGCAGCGGCGACGAGGAATCTCCGTGCAGGCCGGACAATAGAAACCTCAAATTCCGTCCCGGATGAAGCATCCGTGTCGAGATTTCTCAGTCACGCCCTTCGGGCGCTCCATAGAAATGACACGCTGCTTCAATGTTTGCAGTAGGAGAACGCAATTCGTAAATCGTTAATCATCTGTTCGGTGTTAGATATTCAAGCGCGATTTATCGCGCGCAAAAAAGCGCCAGGGATGGGAGCGGTATGAGCCGCTGCCGCGCCGCCGGCCTGCCACGCCGGCGTGACTGACAGTGGGAAGCCGCGCCCGGCGTGTTTTGCAGGCCAAGAGCGCGGTGAGGCGAATTTAAGCGGACAGCCCGGCCGGCGTCGCGTGAGCACGCAGCCGGGCGAGCCGGAGGCGATGAACGGCTGCATATGCGAACGCAGG
>JALWYR010000209.1 GCA_027003085.1 Flavobacteriales bacterium | reverse complement strand
ATTTTTCGGGGCGTCATTGGGGTAAAATTTATGACGCCCCGAAAACCGCGGTCAAAATTTGGCGGGCTGCGCCCTGGATTTCCAAATTTTGCCCGCCTATTTTGGTGAAAAAGATTTTTTATTCGCTTCGCGAATTTTTGATTCATAAAAGCGGAATGAAATTTTATTACGTCAATTATTTGTAAATATTTCAAAGCCAAGTGCAAGGAAAGTTTTACGGACACTTTGGACGATTGGAAACGCTTTCCGGAGCGGTATTTGTTGTAAAAAAACAAAGGTTTTTTATCGTCCTGAATTTTTCTTGTATTTTTGGAATCGAATCAAAACATCGTATCATGAGAAAAATCACGTTTGCCATTCCGCTGCTATTATGGATGGGTGGTGTTTTGCATGCCCAAAAAATGACCGTCAAGCAATTTAAAGCACAGCAAGAAAAAGTGATGCGCTTGGCGGCCAAATACGGCGATGTTCCGGTGTATAAACAGGCCTTGTATCAGCTAATGGCTTTGGAGCCGGACAATAACGGATGGAAAGATTCCTTGGCCATTTTGTATTTCCGCACGGGTAATTATCCGCAAAGCATCCTGCTCACCGGTGAATTGCTCAAATCCCGTCCGGGCGATACAACGTTGTTGCAAATGCAAGCCCAATCCTACGAAGCCCTGGGTGACTTGAAAAAAGCGGTGGAAGTTTACGATAAAATTTTTGCGCTCAATCCGAAAAACATTTTGATAGGTTACCGCTTGGCTTGGAACCAATACTTGCTCAAACGCACCGAAGAGGCCTATCAAACCCTGATGAAACTCAAAAAATTGGATTTTCCCGAAAAACTTCAAGTAACGGTTCCCGCCGGAAAAAAGAAAATGCAAAAAGTACCTTTCAAGGCCGCCTATTACAACCTGCTGGGCTTGGTTACTTATGATTTGCATAACTGGAAATTGGCCATTTCCCATTTTGACCAAGCGCTGAAAGTCTTTCCCGATTTCGTTTCGGCCAAGCAAAACAAAAATGCCTTGGAATTGATGGTGCGTAAACTCGAAAGCAAACCGGCAGGCAGTCAAACCCAAACCAAACAAAGTTCCAAGTGAGCCACGTAAACACCCGTTACGAAGCCGGTACCGCCTTTGTGGAATTTAGTGTTCCGCCGGTCAATGCTTTGCCATCGGTGGCTTTAATGGAAATGGTGGAGCATTTGGAAACGGCCGGCCGCGACGAGCGTGTGCGTATGATTGTTTTGGCATCGGAGGGCCGGACTTTTTGTGCGGGAGCATCCTTCGATGAATTGCTACGTTTGGACAATATGGACGATGCCGTCCGGTTTTTTTCGGGCTTCGGCAAAGTGATTTTGGCCATGCGTTCGGCGCCCAAGCCGGTGGTGGTGCGTGTGCACGGCAAGGCCGTAGGTGGCGGCGTGGGGCTTGTGGCCGCCGGTGATTTGAGTTTGGCCGTGGAGGATGCCGCCTTTAAACTTTCGGAACTGAGCATAGGCATTGGAGCCTACGTCATTTCGCCGGCCATTGAGCGGCGTACCGGCCGGGCGGGTTTGCAACGGATGTCCTGGCAAGCCAAGCGGTGGTTTTCGGCCTTCGATGCTTTGAAAATGGGTTTGGTGGACGATGTGTTCGAAAGCACCCGCCGGATGGACGAACAACTACTTGCCGTGCTGGGCGAACAATTTGCCGCCTACGACCCGGTGGCCATTGCCAGGTGGAAACAACGCCTGTGGGACGACACCGCGGGCTGGGAGGAACGGATGAACCGCTTGGCCCGTCAAAGTGCCGAATTGCTACTACGTGAGGACGTTAAAAAACGTTTGAACGAATTGAAGGGGTAGGAGTGCTTTCTAAAACTTTTCTTGGTGTTTAGGAGCGGGTGAGGAGGTTTTTATAAAACCGGATATTCTCCGCAATAATTTTTTCGGGATGTAATAATTTCAGTGCATATTCCCGGGTTTTGAGGCCCATAGCGCGGGCTTGGGGTTTGTTTTGAAGGAGCCAAACGATTTTTCCGGCGATTTCCTGCGGATCACGGGGATTGACCAGAAATCCCGTTTCGCCGTTTTTGACAATTTCACGACCCGGGCCAATGTCTCCACCAATAAAGGGCTTGGCCATAAGCAGTGCCTCAATCCATGCCAAAGGCATGGCTTCCATGTGGGAAGGTAGTGCAACAACTTCATTGTTAGCTAAAAATTCTTTGATTTTTTCGTGTGGCACCTTTCCGTAAAACAGGATATGCGGTTTGATGGCTTCGGGAATAAAGCTTTGCAGATATTCGATGTAGGAACGGCCGTCGGGGAAAAACCAATCGCGACCTACAATGTTCAATTGCGCATCAGGAACTTGACGTAAAATTTCCGGCATGGCCATGACTAATTGCCGGATGCCTTTTTTCTCGCAAACGGTTCCGTAAAATAATATGCTGTTTTTTCGGGGTGAGGCATCGGCCATCGGTTGAAAAAATTGTTCGTCCAGCGTGTTGTAAATCACTTGGTAGGAGAAATCGTAGCGCAAATATTCCCGTGTTTTATGGCCCACATAGTCGCTTACGGCAATGTAGCCGTCGGCTTTTTTAAAAGATTGTTTTTCCTGAAACGAACGCCAAAGTTTTGGAGACTTGCCCAATTCCATGGCAAAAAAATGATGACCACCGTGCAGGCGAATTACTTTTTTGAACGGCGTTTTCCGGGGGTAAAAGGCAAACGTCAATTCGGCACCTTCCACAATATCGATGGGATGTTCACGGTGAATATCCTTTAATTTGGCTAAAATCCGGTTGGTTTGGTCGATAAACCTGAACGCTTTCCATTTGGAACGGGCCAAGCGGTAAATCCGGACGGACCCATCTTCTTCGAATTCATCAATGGCTTTGTCGTTGATGCCCACCACACTCACACGGATGCCTTGCAGGGCAAAACGTCTTGCCAAAAAGCGCACCACGGTGCCCACGCCGCCATGTGAACGGCCTTCGCCCGGATATTCGTGGGTATGGAAAACAATATGCATCCGTTACCGGTTTGTTATTTTTTCCAAAGCTAATAAAATCCTTTCGGATGCCCGGTGCTGAGGCGGTATGTTGATAATGTCAAACCATTGGCGTGTAGCGGACAAATCGTAATCTTTTCGTTCAATAATATCGATAATCATTCCCAAGTCATCCGCCGAACGGGCCCAAATGACCGCTTTGTCGTCCGGCATGGAACGGAAATGAATCAGGTTGTAGATTTTTTCCACACTCCAATCCTTGTGTGTACTTCCGGGATGGTCGTAGCGGAAATAAACCGTAGGTTTATTGTGTGCTACAAAATCAAAAACCATGGTGGAGCCGATATTGAAAACCGCATCGGTATGTTCGGCCAGGTTGTAGAGCATGCGCCCGTCGCCGGCGGTGGGAAAATAGTTTTGCCAAGTGTCATCGACCTTTTTCCACAAGGGTTGAACCCGGGTGATAACATCCTTGTGCCGTTGTATGACTTGATCATAGCGCGGCGAAAAATCCACCGGAACGGGCCGGAACAAAATATGCCAATCCTTTCCTTTTTGTTTTACGGACCGGGCCAAATCTTCCAAATACAGCGGGTCATCGGGTGAGGTTCGTTTGTCATCCCCCGAAAAAAGCAAATATTTCTTTCCGGGATCCAAGCCCAAGGAGGCAAAAAAGTCCCGGCGCGACATTTTTAAGCCCTCATCGTAATGAATTTCAAATTGCGGCGTTCCGGTTACAAAAATTTGGTCTTCGTATATTTCGGGATAGTATTGAAGCAATTCGTTTTTCATATAGTCGCTCCACACCAGGTAGTAATCCGTAAAAATGTTCAAGGTGGCTTTGGGCAAATTATCCCACGAAAAAATAAATCCCACCGTGGGAATGCCCAAGTCACGGGCCGCCAGCACGGGTTCCAGGGCCGTTACGGGCCGTTGGTGGGTGTTGAGCACCACATCGGGACGCACTTCTTCCAGCATCCGGCGCACTTGCCGGTAATAATCCGTTTTCCGGGTCAAATTTTCAAGCCGGTTTTGTAGTTTACGCCGGCCTTTATGCGAAGCATAAAAAGGTATGACCGACTTTATTAGCAGGTTTTTTAGGTGTTGCTTGAAATTTTGCGCACGCAAGGGCGGAATGCCGTCGGGATAGGCCTTGTCGCCTGTTTGCCGATACAAGTAACGTATCTCCGCACGTTGCTTAATGGTTTTGACGGTATCGGCCAAAGGATGTGCGCGGGCGTGGATTTTCCGCTCGTCCAAACCGAGTTGTTCCTTTAACGGAAAAGCCGTGGCATTGGCATAAGTAACCCGGTGTCCGGCGGCACGGGCCTTGGCTTCAAAACCCGAAAACCCGAAATTCCGGATACCAACGCCGTCGAATATGAGGATGAGGAGGTGCATTATTTTTTTAAGTTCGTGTTTAGAAAATTACTCAAATCCCGCTTTAACTGCAAAACCTTTTTATAATTATTTTCAGCATCGCTTTTTGTGGCTTTTCGGAGAGCATCAATCTTCTTTTTGTCCACAAGGATAATATTCAAATCATTTAAATCGAAGTCTTTGTCTAAATATAAGGTTGAATTTGGTAACATACGGTGAACGTTTTTTAATTTGGGTTCAATTCCTATACATATAGCCGGCACATTCAATTGGTTGGCGATGATGGCCCCGTGAGCACGTTGCGTGATGATGATATCTTGGGTTTTCATAATTTGAAGAAATGGTATCAAATCCCTGGGATTATATAAGATTGGCGATATTTTGCTGTTTTTCAGTTGCTCTATAATACCAGTATCATTTGTGGGATTAAAAACAAGAAATTGAATGTCAAATTTGTCTTTATTTTCATTGTAGAATTGAATGTATTTTGAAATATTGTTTTCTTCAAACCGCCAATCCCTTAAAATTATACCAATACTTGGTTTGCCGTCTTTTTTCTCCTTTTGCTGTTCAATTTCTTTAAAAAAAGGAAAAGCTTCCCGGTTGAAAACCAAATCCGTGTGTATGAATGCGGGTACGCCTGCCTTCCTTAGAATGCTATGACTCATTTCATCTCTAACGGAAATAAATTCCATTTTATTGAATAAAACCAAGTGGCGAATGTATTTTTTTGACGAATACGGATAAGGGCCTACACCCAAACCGAAGCTAATGATTTTTTGTTCATGTTCTTGTTTAATTTTAGGACGAACCCATGAAAATAAATATATGAATCTCTTAATGTTCAACAAATTAACAGCACTATTTAGTAACAAGTGTTTAATGTCTCCTTTTTGAAAATCAAAAAATAATCCGCCTCCGCCATAGAAGATTAAATCGGATGAATTTATTTTGCTTTCGGTGAATTTTACGGCATCGGGAATTAAGATTTTATAATAACCGGATTTGGTATCAACATAAATTTTATCCTCTGGAAATAATTCTTTCAATATTTTGTATGCCGAAATCATCAATAAATCATCACCGATATTTCCTGCTCCGTAGTAACCTTTTAATATGATTCTATTTGGTTTCACTTGGATTTTTGCTTGGAATTTTGTGGATAAACGCCAATATCTTTTCACGGACAAAGATAAAACCTTCGGACTTTATTTTTAGGGAAATTAGAATGTAAATGGCAAAAGCAAAAATTACAATCAATAATTTTAATGACGGGAAAGAAGTAATCAACCATTTAGCAGTAATGATGTATAAAAAAGTTGAAATTATTTCTTTGTAGATACTGCCTACAATTTCCGAAATAGAATGATTAAAAGTCCTTGCTAAGAAATATTTATTTATAATCAAACCGATAATGCTTGTTAAGGTTAGTCCCCATATTACGCCCATTAAACCGCCCAAATAAAATCCGGCTAAAATTCCAATAACGATAAATAATTTCAGGAAAATATTCAGATAAAAAATAATTTTTGTTTTACCGATTGATTGAAATATGGTGCCGGTATAGGTTAAGGTTTGAAATGCTCCGAGAACACAAAGAGCTTTAAATAACGGAATGGACGGTTCCCATTTGGGCCCGTAAAGTAATAATATAAGATCATCGGCCAACAAATACATAGTGGCCATCAAAGGAAAGGTTACAAAAGCCGTTACGCTCAAAAGCCGCAAATACTTTTTCCAAACCAATTCCCTGTTATTTTGGGAATATGAAAGGTCGGGAAACAAAACCCGGGAAACCGATGACGAAATATTATTTACCGGCAAACTCATTAAACTATACGCTTTATTATAATAACCGACTGTTCCGGCACCTAAAAACCTTCCTATTACCAAGGTATCAACATTTTTGGAAAAATAGTTTACTATATTAAGTCCAAACAATGGCCAGCTATATGAAAGAAAAGGTTTTAGGCGTTCCCATTTAAAATGTAACGATGGCCTCCACGAAACCAGTTTAAAACTTACAATAATGTGGTAGGTTTGACTAATAAATTGCTGCACAATCAAAGCCCAAACACCCCAACCGCGGTATGCCAAAAATATGGCCACCAAACCGGATAAAATGATATTGGAAATATTGCGAAGAAAATAGGCCTTAAAATTCAAAACCTTACGTATCAGTGTATCGGGAATAGTTGCCAAAGCTCCTATAAAAAACAATATCGCCAAAACACGAACAATAGGGATAATTTCAGGATTTTTATAAAAATCAGCGATGGGTCCGGCCGAAAAAAAAATAATTAACGATAGAATAATGCTTAGAAAAACAGTAAACCAAAAAACAGTATCCAAATCTTTCTTATCAATATCCTGTTTATAAATGAGTGCGGCGGATAAACCGAAATTTTTAAAAATGCCTAGGAAACCCACAAAAATGTTGGCCATGGCTACCAAACCGAACGCCTCGGGCAAAATAAGCCGGGCAAGAAAAGCCGTAACAACCAAGCGAAGAGCAATACGGGAAAACTGCTCGGAAAACGACCAAAAAACCGCACGTGTGAATGTTGTTGTTTTTTTATTCACTCTATTATTCTTATACAACTAATGGTAAAACCACTTACCAATGGCTTGGGGCAATTTAGAAAAAAACTATCACATATTTTCCATATTTTTGTTTATCAATCTACCTATGCTCATCATCGCCGAAATAGGACTAACACACGACGGAAGTTTGGGAATGGCCCACGCTTTTATCGATGCATTGGCGCTCACGGGTGTGGATGCTATCAAGTTCCAAACCCACATTCCCGAAGCCGAAAGTAGCCCGTATGAACCTTTCCGGGTTCCGTTTTCCTACCAAGACAAAAACCGGATGGATTACTGGCAACGTACGGCTTTTACGTCAGATCAATGGGCCGGACTCAAATCCCATTGCGATGAAAAAGGTGTGGAATTTATGAGTTCGCCGTTTAGCAATGCGGCCGTGGATTTGCTGGAAAATATCGGTGTAAAGCGTTACAAGGTCGGTTCGGGTGAAGTAAACAACATGTTGCTTTTGGAAAAAATCGCCCGCACGGGCAAGCCCGTGATTCTATCTTCGGGGATGAGCTCTTTTGCCGAACTGGACCGCAGTGTGGAATTTTTACGCAGCCGGAATGTGGAATTTTCCATTATGCAATGTTCCACGGCTTATCCCACCAAGCCGGCACAATGGGGGTTGAACGTGATAGGAGAACTCAAAGCACGCTACGGTGTTCCGGTGGGATTTTCGGACCATTCGGGCGTGCCGGAATCCGCATTGGCGGCCGTAGCTTTGGGCGCCGAACTGCTCGAATTTCACGTTACTTTCCACAAACAAATGTTCGGGCCTGATGTGCCCGCATCGCTGACCATCGAAGAAACGGCCTACACGGTCAAAGCCGTTAGAAATATTTTGGAAGCCTTGGATAATCCGGTGGATAAAACCGACAATTCGGCATTTAAGGATGTCAAACAAATTTTTGAAAAATCCCTGGCTGTTAATAAAGATTTGCCCGCCGGTCATGTATTGCGCTTTGAGGATTTGGAAGCCAAAAAGCCCAAAGGATACGGCATTCCGGCAAGTGCGTTCCAAAAAGTTACCGGACGTAAACTGAGCAAACCGAAAAATCAGTGGGATTTTTTGAAGGAGGATGATTTGATTTGACAGATATTAACGGGTCAAAAAAGCGAAGATTTCATCAAAACGTTTATTGAAATCCTCAGCCGAAACATATTTTTTCAAACGTCCGGCATCCGGGTTTTTCAAAGCACCCGATTTCCATGCTTTCCATGCCTGTTTAAGGATATGATAAATTGTTCCGGCGTCGTATACACGTGCTACATAGGGATAATTTTTACCCAGGATGCGTCTAACTTCCGAACGTTCCGGGGTGAGGGCCAATACAGGTTTTTCATAGTAAAAAATATCCGCCAACTTGCCGGGCATAAACGGACTGAAATCCGCATCGGCTTCCACCACCAAAGCCATATCGCATTGTGCCAATAATTCCAAACTTTTGGGATAACTCACACGTTTGGTAATAACCCGCAAATTTTCTTGTTTGTTCCCTTGATGTTTTTCCAAATTCTGATGTTCCTTGGCCACTTTGCCCAAAACAGTCAAAACCGCCGATTCACGGAATTCGGCATCTTCATTTGATAGTTGCTCGAATGCCCGGAACAGTGCATCCACTTTTCTGGGCCCCAACAAAGTTCCGGCATGCAGTAAATTAAATTTTCCCTTGGGCAAATGAACTTCTCGGTCTTCGGATTTGGAAGGAATATTTTCAAGTGATATTCCCACATGGGGCAGAACAAAAGCTTTTTCACGGAATTCCGTTCCTTGCAACATAAAATCTTTAAGATACTCGGACGGGAAACTCAAAGCACCGGCTTGCCGGAACATTTTACTTACAAACCTTTCTTGGTGGAAATAAATAATATTCCGTTTTTTCCTGTAAGGTTCGGGAAACCGGCTCATGGGATAAGGGTCGTGGAAATTAAATAAAACCGGTATTGTAGTTTTTACTTTCAATAAAGCATAATGCGGCATAAAAGAAGAACCCGTTCCCAACGCAATAATCAAATCGTATTTTTTTTGATTCAATAGTTGTTCCGTTTGTTCCCGCCAATTTTTTACTTGTGCGAGCATATCAAATGACAGTCCGGTAAAATAGGCCGGTAAAGCCCTGATTTTAGGTATTTTTTTTAGTAATGATTGACTCACTTTTACTTGAAGTGGAATCAACCGGATTTTTTTGTCATCCAACCAAGATACCGGATAATCGAAATCTTTTTGATACAAAACATCAATATGATTGACACGGGAATTCAAGGAAAGCGCTTTGATAAATGTAGAGCTGACAATCCCCGAAGAGGTTTCGTTGATACGTAAGGATTCAGCTAGTATAAGTATATTCATTTTTTCACAATTAAAGAAGCATAGCCGCATTAATCCATTGCCAAATATGGAATGACGAGTCCCTGTCACCCTCACGGTATTGTTCCCATTCTTGCCAAACGGCGTCTTTGTTGAACCAATTTTTGACAGATGAATCCAACAATTTTCTAATTTTTTCTTCCGTAAAATTCCGGAGTTCATCGCCAAGCCATTCCCGCTGTGGCGTTTGAAGCGGGCGTTTGGGTGCAAAACTTAGAGCTTCCCCTAAATGTTTACGTACCAAATCCCGAAGTAGATATTTACGGATACCGTTACGAATTTTGTATTCCTGCGGTTGAACAAAAGCCCATTCCACCAACCGGTAATCCAGAAAAGGTTCACGCAATTCAACGGATGATTTCATGGAAGCACGGTCGTTAAATCTGAGCGCGCGCGGTATTTTGGTAAAAAACAAATCCCTGTATTGCAGGTTTTTTAAGCGGTCGTCAAATGGCTGCGGATAAACAGGTTTTTCCGCCAGTGTTTTAAATTCGGGTTTTAAAACACCGGGACGTAAAGGCGACTTGTTTACGCCTTGAATTACACCCGCATCTTGCTTGATGTAATAGTCATACCCTGCCCATTGTTCATCCATGCCTTGCCCGTCCAGCAATACGTATGTTCCGTTATTTCGCGCCTCCCGGAACAAATTCCCGTAGGCAACGGTGGGCAATCCGCCGTAGGGTTCGTCTTGAATATACGCCATTTCTTCAATCAGACCGGGAGCGAGTTCCGGCGATAGTTTGACCTTGTGTAACGGATTTCCCGTTAAGGCTACCATTTGTTCTACCCAAGGCAATTCGTCGTAACGGTCATCGCCGGTATAAAAAGTATAGGCCTCAATATTTCCTCCGCCATACAATAAATTTACATACGCCAACAATGTGGAACTGTCCAAGCCACCACTCAAATTAAATCCCACCGGCACATCGGCTCTAAAACGAAGCCGGATACTTTCGGTTATCAGTTCCTCATAGATTTTTTTCACTTCATCATAAGGTAAAGTGGCAAAATTATTAACCCGTTTTACAAAGTCATACCATAAACCGATTTCCATCTCACCACTTCCGGGTGAAAATTCCAAGTAATGCCCGCCGGGTATTTGTTTGATGCCTTCCCAAAAAGTTTCATCAGGCATACCGTAGGAACCGTATTGAAAATAGGCCGACCAAACTTTTTCATCGGGCTTTTTAGGTATGCCTGCCGCCCAAAGCGCTTTGATTTCCGAGGCAAAATATAATGCTCCATCATAAATAGCATAATAAAACGGTTTGACACCGAACCTGTCACGGGCGGCAAATAATTTTTTCCGTTGTTTATCCCAAATGGCAAAGGCAAACATGCCGTTGAGTCGCTCCAACATATCTTTCCCCCAATGCCGGTAGGCATTCAATAAGACTTCCGTGTCGGATTGTGTGCGGAAAACAAAATGTTTTTCCAGTTCGGAACGTAATTCCTTGTAGTTATAGATTTCTCCGTTGAAAACCAAAATATATCTTTCGTCATCCGAAACAAAAGGTTGATTGGCATCATCCGAAAGGTCTATGATGGACAGGCGGGTGTGTCCCAGTTGAATGGCATCTTCTTTCCAAATACCGGAAGCATCGGGACCGCGATGTTTTAAAACCCGTAGCACGGGTTCCATACTCTGTTCTTTGCCGATAATTCCCGCAATGCCACACATATCAGAAAAATTGTTGCGCAATAATTCGTTCGGCCTGCTCCCAATCGGAGGGCGTGTCCAAATTTATATACGGAACGTTATCGGGCATCACCAGGTAAGCTAATTTTTCGCCGTATAACGAATGCCGTTCTAAAATCACCTCCGATTTGGTTAAATAAATACTTCCGTCCCTGAAATAGGCCGGTGGTAATTCTTGCCGTCGCGGAATAATTTCCGTATCGCCCGTAGCGATTTTCAAATAACCTTGTTCGTCGGGTTCAAAAACCCAATGCGGGTTAAACTCATCCGGAACGGGACGCACCGTTACCAAAGCATCCGCATCCGATTCGATAAATGTTTTGATGGCTTGATCTATCAGACCGTCGGGGCGAAAAGGCGAAGTGGGTTGTAACAGGCATACCGCATCAAAATTTTGCCCTTTCGAACCGAAAAAACGTAGCGTGTGCTCCACCACATCCAGGGTGGGTGTTTCGTCTGCCGCCAATTCTGTTGGGCGTAGAAAAGGCACTTGGGCGCCATACTGCCGGGCCGTCTCGGCGATTTGTTCGTCGTCGGTGTTAACCATAAAGTAGGTTAGCAAGCGGGCTTTTCGGGCTTGGTCGATCGTCCAGGCAATCAAGGGTTTTCCGCCCAAAACCTTGATGTTTTTGCCTGGAATTCCCTTACTGCCGCCGCGTGCCGGAATAATGCCCAATATTTTCATTCGTAATGCAATCTTTTGTGATACACCAAAGGCAATGTGGCCAATAATTCCGCAATACGTTCACCCGCCTTACCATCACCGTAGATATGCACCGGAGGATAAAATCCATGTTCCACCTGTTGCAGAATGGCCGTCTTTATTAGCTCCCGGTCGTAATCCACATCCAAAACGTTGGGGCCGCGTTCGCGTCCGTCTTGCCGGTTGCCGATGTTCACCACCGGCACGCCCAAAAAACCGCTTTCGCGAATGCCTACGCTTGAATTGCCTACCAGAGCTTTACTGTTGATAATGAGTTTCAGGAAATCCTGCGGTTCCATGTTTTTGAAAAAACGAATGTTCGAAGGATTGTATTTTTCGCGAAAAGCACGAATCCCGCCCGAAGTGCCGTCCGAACCGGCATCGGGATTGGGCCAAAACCAAAAGGCGGGGATGCCCAAATCGTGTACGGCATGCAAAGTTTCGGTAATATGCTCACGCGCGTGGTCATATTCGGTAGTTACCGGATGTTGCATCACCACAATATAACCCTTTTTCCAATCGATTTCGGCCCCCACACCACCGTATTTTTCTATGGGATCGAAATCCAATTCGGGATTTTCAGCCGCCTCCCGGGCCAAATCAATGGACGGGCACCCCGTGTTGAAAACAAATTCCGGATTTTCGCCCATACGGATAACATTTTCTTTGGCTTTTTCGGACGAAACAAAATGCATATCGGCCAATTTGGTGTTGGCATGACGGACTTTTTCGTCGATATTGCCGGTGATTTCACCGCCTTGAATATGAGCCAGCGGAATGTTTTGGTAGGCCGCCGCAATGCTGGTGGCGATGGTTTCGTACCGGTCGGCTATGGTAACCACTACGTCCGGTTGGAGGTTGTGAAAGACATCCGAAAGTTCCATAATGGCCAATCCGGTGCTTTTGGCCATGGTAGTGGGGTTTTCGCCTTCCAGTACCGTATAAACCTTTTCGCGAATATTGAATCCGTCCGCTTCAATGTAGCGCATCACCGTTCCATATTTCTCCAAAAGCGCCGATCCCGACACCACCAACTGCAATTCCAAATCGGGATGCCGGTCAATGGCCCTTATGGCGGTTTTTACCCTGCTATACGACGGCCGGGCGGTAACCACCACGGCGACCTTGCGTTTATTTTCGGACATTCGATAATATTTTCCGCTAAAATAGGTATAATAGACAAAAAGTAGGCTGTTTTTAGTTTGATTTTTTCATGTGGACAAAAAGTAGGCTGGTTTTTTATGTTCGATTTTTGTCCAATATTTTTTCTTTTTATAGTTTAGCTGTGT
>JALWYR010000208.1 GCA_027003085.1 Flavobacteriales bacterium | reverse complement strand
CAGTTGCAAATCCGCAAGTCGTCCCTGGCTCCGGTGGGCACCACCGCATCCCAAGGCGGCATGAACATCATCACCGCCGGCGGTGAATTGGCCAACCGCGAAGCCACCGTGGGTGCCACCCACCTGTCCGAGGGCTTTATCGGTCCCGACCTGGCCGCCATTATGGGCGTGGAGGAATATACCACGCTGTCGGGCGTGGAACTCTTTCCCAATCCCATGGACCGGGAATTGCATATCCGCACGGCCGAAAACAAAACCTACGAAGTTTATGTACACGACCTTTCGGGCCGGCAAGTGATGCATTTCCGGTTTACGGGCGATCAAATTTCGGTCAACGTAAACCACTTGCAAGCAGGCATATATTTGGTAACCGTAATCGACCGCGATTCACACAGATACACCACCGGTAAACTGCAAAAAGAGTAAATGGAGTTTTAGGGTTATTGTTTTTCTCATAACGACCCGCCCGCAATATAGGGCGGGTTTTTGTTTGCCGGAAATTGTCGTAACTTTCCCCTAAAATTCAACCCATGAAGCGATTGCTGCTCTTCGTTTTCATCAATACCTTTGTTTTTTTTGCTTGCCGAAGGCAGGATACGCAGGACGAACCCCAATTCCGGAGCGCCGTTTTGGAATATGACGTTCACTACGGCACCCATCCGCAACAAACCATGGACGTTTACATTCCTGCCGGCGTGCGCGACACCATGGGCTTAATTGTCCTTGTACACGGCGGCAGTTGGTATCAACGCGACAAAAGCGATTTTGCCCCTTGGTTCGATTATGAACGCGGTTTGGCCCGCTATGCCGTTATCAACATCAATTATCGCTTGGATACTCCCACGGCTCCTCCTGTTCCGCAACAAACCGATGATATTGCTTCGGCCATCGATGCACTGGACGATATTTACCATTTTCCCGCATCGCGCATCATACTTTTGGGCGCCAGTTCCGGCAGCCATATTTCTTCGCTCTATGCATACCGTTATGCCAATCCGCAACGCATCAAGGGCGTTATCAATTTTGTTGGTCCGGTGGATTTCAACGACCCGCAATACCACACCCCCGGACATTGGCAATATATTTTTACCGGTATTGAATACATTTTTAACCATCCTTATCAAGGCAACGAAAGCTACTATGCCGGCGTAAGTCCCTACCATTACATCAATGCTTCCACTCCACCTTCGATTTTATTCTATGGCGGAGCCGACACTTTGGTACCTCCCACCCAAGGCCAGCGACTACACGCCCGCTTGGATTCGGCCGGCGTGGAAAACGAATTTTACCTTTACCCCAATAGCGGCCATATTTTCAACAATGCCGACGGATGGGACGCCGCCCAAAAAGCCCAGAACTTTATTCTTCGCCACTTATAATCCGGGATTTTTTTCCATCACCGCCCAATACCAATCGGCACCAAGCCGGAAATATCCTTCTTCAATAGGCCGGAAAAATTTTTTTAAATCCAAATCCTGGCGCCGGGTCAAATGGCATCCGTCAGCCAAGGGCCGCCAAACAGGGTTGACCCATTCTTGAAATTTGCCGTAAGCCGTTCCCGTGGCATGAATATGTTCCAGCACCAACAATTTTCCGGTATCGGACATAAGTTTATAGTAACGCTCAATTGCCTCCGGATAATCACGCACCGAACACAAAACCAACATCGATACCACAAAATCAAAACCTCGGGGTGGACGTAGTGCTTCCAAACCATCGTCTTCTAAACCCAAATTATAGAGCCGTATGTTCGGATGTGCAAGCCGCTTTTGGGCTTTGAGAAACATTGCCCGCGACGGCTCAATGGCCGTAACCCGGGCCTGCTCCGGATATAAATCGAAATTAACCCCCGTGCCGGCACCCACTTCAAGCACTTGACCCCGGGTGCGGCCCAAAAGTTTTTTCCGGTAGTGCAATAAATCCTTCTCCAAATGCCGCATAAAAGGGTCGTAGGCGGCGGCCATTACATACTGATACCAGCCCATAACAAGGTTTAATACTTACTAATGATTTTTTCAAATTCAGCCAGGGCTTCTTCCAAGCGTTTCCGAACATTTTCGGGCCGGGTATCATAGTGCGGACATTCGGGTTTTTTCTCCGGGAACAATTCCATATAGAGCGTTTGCGACGGAAAGGCAAAGCCCACGCCCAATTTTTCGGCCAAGCGGAGTATGCCCAGGTGCAAAATGTGTCGCCCGTGCATTTCTTCGCCCCAATCATTGGTTTTGAAATACACATTGACCAGTATCTCCAAAGCCGATGCACCATAGTCCACAAACTCCACATTGTAGGGTTTCACATTGTAGGGCGTATGGTCGGACGAATTGCGCGTTAGCGGATGCCGTTCAATGATTTGCTTGATGCCTTCGACAAATTGTTCTATGAGCTCCGGCGGTGTGTCATAGCGAATACCCAAACGGGTGGTGTAGCGCCGGTAGACGCGTTGGCCCTTGTTGTTGATGGCTATTTCGGCCAATTTGCTGTTGGGCACTTTGAACACGGTTGTATCGGCCGCCCTGATGATCGACGAACGGAAACCCACTTCCTCCACCGAACCTTCGATGTTTTCGAACTGAATCCAGTCGCCGATGCGGAAGGGCTTGTCCACAAAAATCATAAAGGTGCCAATCAAATTCTTAATCGTGTCCTGCGATGCCAAACCTATGGCCAAGCCCCCGATACTGGCCCCTGCCAGCACCGTTTTGGGATCCGCACCGAAGGCAATCATCAGCTTAAAAACTCCCACAATTATCACCAGCACTTTGAGCGTATTACGCAATATGGGCACCAACTGGTCGTCCAACTTACTGGCACTGCGTTCGGCACGGGTTATATAGAACGACATAACCAAATCCACCAGCCGGACAAAAATCAAAATCCACAACAAAATTTTGGCAATCTCCAAGCCGCCTATCAAGAACTGACTACTTCGAAAAGACAGCAACAAGCTGGGAATAAACTTTTTGAGCAACGACAAGGCCACCAAATAGGAAACCGGATCGGAAAACTGCAAAATTCGCCGGTCTATCCGGGCCACATCGAAAGCCAAAGGCAAAAGTTTTCGCTTGGCCAAGCGCAGCAGATAGTAAAAAATCCGTTTGGCTAGCAAATGAATAAACCATGCAACCACCAGAAGCAAAACAAAACCCAGCCATTGCCAGAGTTCCCAACCCAAAAATTTGGTTTTAAAAGCTGCGGGAATAAATTGCACAAAATCCACTCCGTAGGGGTAAAGGCGGGCAAACAATGCATCGATATGCGCGGCCGTGTGCTGCGAATAATACCACCGGTGCCCGTATTTTTCCACATACACATCGCGAAGCCGTAGCGGAAAAGGAATGTAGGCCTTACGCGGAAACGGAAAATGAATGCTGTCGGTGTAATCGGGGTCGTTAGGAATTTGGTTATAGTCAACGTTCAATCCGTAACCTGCATAGATGTATTTGAGTTTAATGGCTTTTTCGCGGGCGGCTTTTGGCGGCAATCCGTAGAAAGTCATTGCCGACACATCGGGATGATAGTTTCCCGGTTTCAGGTTTTCCAGATGCGTGTAAATCGTAGCCCGTGGCGACGACAAATCCGCTTGCTGGGCCGCCAAAAGCCAGGGCCAAATCCAAAGCAATATCCACAAGGCACGACGCATAGAAGGAATTTTGTTGTAAAAATAGCAAGAAAAATCCGGTTGGTTAATATTTTTCGGGCGCCCGGGCGCCTTAAAAAATTATTTTTCTTTCTCCCGTAACCGTGCATAGCTTATGGCGCCTATTGAAAGCAATACATAAATGCCCAGGATAAACCACATTTGGGCGGGTTTGTGGGTAAATTCGTAATATAAAATCAATATGCCACCCAAAGTTAAGCCTCCTACGGCCAATAAAGTTATCAAAGGCGATGAACCTGTTTTTTTGCGAATCTTGTAATTGGCCACCGCCACCAAGAGCGAAACCAACAGGAATGTAATGCTGCCGAATTCCAGGATTAATTGCAATCCGCCCACCAAAATCAGTAGCGATGCAAGGACCGACATACTCAGGATGGCATTTGCCGGAATATGATTACGGCGTTTGGTTAGCCAAGTGGGTAAATACCCGTCGTCGGCTATGCGCGCCATTTGACGCGACGAACCGAAAACCGTTCCGCTGATGGCACTGCTGGTGGCCAATACCGCACCGAAAACCACCAAAAAATAGCCCGTGTTGCCGATAACCTTTTGTGCGCCGGCCGCCAAAGCATATTCTTTGTCGCGAATAATGTCATCGATGTTCAGGGCAAACAAAGCACCCAAAGCAAGAATCACATAGATCAACATCACCGTAATGATGGCGGTGTAGATGGCCCGCGGGATGTTTTTTTTCGGGGTTTTTCATTTCGTTTACGGCATTGATAACCAATTGAAAACCTTCATAGGCCACAAAAGTGATGGAGGCCACGATCAGGATATTCAAAACACGTGCATGTGCGGCATCGCGGGCCAGTATTTCCATAAAGGTATCGAAATCCGTATGACCATGGGTCATCAATAAGACCGAAACAACGGCCAAAATGAGCATTTTGGAATAGACCATCAAATCTTCGATGCGGCCCATGCCCTTCACACTCCACAAATTGATGACGGTAAAAACTCCGATAATTCCCCAAGCCACGGCCTTGCGCACCCATTCGTTGTCGGCCCAGTGGGTTCCGCTTATCACATAGGACGAAAACGTATAGGCATACAGGGCCAAGGTGCTGATATAGCCAAACACGGTAAACCAACCGATGCTGGCCGCCGCCCGGTGCGACCCGGGATAAGTCCGTTTGATAAAAGCATAAGTGGCACCTTCGTCGCGGTAATAGAGGCCCAATTTGGCGTAAGAATAGCCGGCCAACAAGGCTATTATTCCCCCCAAAATGATGGCCAAGGGCGTCAGATAGCCGATAATCGATACCGAAATGCCCAAAATGGAAAAAATACCACCGCCCACCATGCCGCCAATGGCAATGGCCACCAATTCGACCAGTCCCAAACTCTTTCCGCGGCTTCGAATATATTTCATAACCATAATTTCTGTAATTTACTACAAAGATGCAAAAAATACCGGTCGTTTTACCGGATGATTTCAAAAAAATAGGTATTTTGTGCAATAAAATAATACCGATGAACAAAAAAACTTTTTTCTTGATCATATGGATTGGAGTGCTCGGATATTCGTCCCGGATTTCGGCCCAAAATTGGCAAGCGCCCGCCGATGCGGCCCGCTTGCAAAATCCCGTTAAGCCCACCAATGAAAGTATTCAAAACGGGCAACAAATCTATGGGCGCCTTTGCGTGGCATGCCACGGAATTCATGGCGACGGCCAAGGCCCGGCAGCGGCGGGGCTGAATCCCAAGCCGGCCGATTTCCATTCCAAAGCCTTTCAGTCACAAACCGACGGCGAAATTTTTTGGAAACTATCCAAAGGACGCGGTGCCATGGCCGGCTACGAAAATATGCTCAGCGAAAAAGACCGCTGGGATTTGGTGAATTACTTACGTGATTTATCCAATGAAAAAATCAAAAAAGCACTTTCCGGGAAAGTAATGTCTGTAAACCACCCGCAACACTTTCCTTTTTCCTATGCAGGGCTCAACGCCACCACTTCGCTAGTGCCGCAGGGAAAAATGGCCTTTGTAATACAACACCGTTTCGGGGCAGTCAAGCCCGACGAAAACGCTTTGCGCAACTTTTTGGGTTTGGATTTGGCCGCCAACACGCGTTTGGCTCTGGCCTGGGGGCTAACCAGGCGCTTGTCGGTGGAAATAGGACGAACGCGCTACGGCAAGTTTTACGACCTGACGGCCGGATATGACCTGAGCCCTTGGACGGGGCCTAAAATCCGTAGTGTTTTCTACGCTTCCGTAGCCGTGATGACCGACCGGTTTACGCCCGTGGGCGACTCGGCCCGCTTTGCCGACGGACGGCCCTTTGCCTACACTTTTGCCCACCGGCTCTACTACGATACGCGCTTGCTGTTTTCGTATGCCGCCGGTAAATTTACTTTTCAGACCGGCTTGCAAGTGGATTGGCGCAATTTGGCCCCGCCCGACGGCCCCGGGCCCAATGGACGCGGTCTTGTTCGTGAAACAAATCTGCTGTGGGCTGTTCCCTTAACTGTCCGCTATAAATCGGGTCTGCGTTCGGCTTGGAGTTTGGATGTCACACCCACCGGACGTGCTCATACCTTCCCCTTTTCGCTGAGCTATGAAATCGTGAGCAGCGGAAATCATTTGTTTGCCATCACGCTGAGCAATACCGACCGGATTTTGCCCGTTGGACAAATCAGCCATAATCATTTCCGGCCCGGGAAAGACGGATTGTTGCTCGGATTTAATATTATTCGCTATTTTTAACCGCAAAAAAACAGGAAGCAATGAAAAAAGCATTATTGATTATAGGAGTCGTATTTTTGGGTTTCGTTATGAGCGGTTGTAAACAAGACCAAGGGCCCATTGAAGACGATTCGGACAATGGTAACGTAAGCTACGACCAAGTGCAAGCCATATTCGACCAAAACTGCATCAGTTGTCATCCCAGCTCGGGTAATTTGGATTTACGCCGCGGCCAATCCTACAACCAGCTGGTCAATGTGCCGGCATCGGGTTACCAAGGTCTGCGCGTGTCGCCCGGCCATAGCGACCAGTCGGTGCTTTATGGCAAAATCGACGGTTCGGGACGCTATGGAAGTAACATGCCTTTGGGTGGAAGTTTGTCGCAGCAGCAAATCGATTTGATTAAGGATTGGATTGATCAGGGAGCACGAAATCAATGATAATTTGCCAAAATCACCCAAAATCACCGGATTAATAAATCCACACAAAATAACTTTTGAATATTTTGTAACAAATTCTTACATTTGTCGTATAAATAAATGGAAGCCTTCATTTTTTTCATGTTGAAAGTTACCTACCAAACGGCTTTACATTACGGAAATGGCAAACCGGTTTTAAAACTTGTTTGTCTGACCGGTGGGGACAGGTTTTCTGCGCCGGTATCTTTATGCCTAAAAAATTTAACTATGATGTGATGCATGGATTCCAAGGCGGTAAATAACAAGCCGCCGAGCCTTCCGGGTTGATGTGTTCCGGGGGATGCCGGCAAAAGGTGAGTACACCTGCCGGCGCAAACGGCTCTGCCGTTACCGGGTTTAGGTCCGGTTTTTTATCGGTTTTACTTAAAACCGACAGCAACCGCTAACGTTTGATAAGCGGTTTCCGCGAGGAAACAGCCGGTTTTATGCCGGTGCATTGTGTCCTGCCGTATTGGCTTTGGGGCGCAATGTTCCCAGTAAACGTACCGGGCATTTTTCGGACTCCCTGGAACGCAATAAAACCCGTGTTTAACCCCAAAAAAAACATCAACCATGCAATCACATCAACCCAAAATAGGAATCCTGGCACTGACCGATTATGCCGGTAATCTGAAAAAAGCAGGATACCAACAACTTCACCGCAAGGTTTTTCGCTTCGAAGAGATAATATGGATAACCACTGACAATGTGAGAACCAACTACGTGCTTATAGAAGCGGAAAATTCCCGGCAAGGATTGCTCAACATGTCTATGAGCAGCATTCTGAATGAACTTCCTCCGTATTTTGTGCGTATTTCCAATGCCTACATTATCAACATATTGCATGTTGATTTTAAGGGTATCATCAATTCATCTGTGATTGTTGTCAAAGGAGAGAGCTTAAACATTTCGCCAACCTACCGGGCGAAAGTTCAAGAAACTTTGGCCAAATACTTCCTCCTATAAGCCGTTAGTGATCACCGGGAGGGAATGTGTCCGGGGAGATTACGAATGGAAAAAATTTCATTCCTCTCCGGACACCCTCCGGGTGTTTGGTTACTTTACAGCCAAAATTGAACCATCATTCACCCGTAAGTTCCATCCCGTTCAAGGCCAACCAATGTTGCCAAACCAAATGCGTGGGCAGGCCCATTACCGTGTAGAACGAGCCTTCCACGGCCCTGATGCCCACCAACCCTATCCAGTCCTGAATGCCGTAGGCACCGGCCTTGTCCAGGGGCATGTAGTTTTGCACGTAATGGCAAATTTCTTCCCGGTGCAAAGGAGCAAAATACACCTTTGCCGTGTCGCTAAAACAATGTTCGTCTTGTGCACTGCGCATACACACGGCCGTTACGACCCTGTGCTGCCGTCCGGCCAGCTGTTCCAGCATTTGCACCGCCTGTCGGGTGTCGCGGGGTTTGCCCAGCACTTGGTTGTCGAGTATTACCAATGTGTCGGCCGTAAGGAGGATTTCATCGGGCGCCAAATCCGGCTTGTAAGCGTAGTTTTTGGCCCGGGCCAGTTTAAGCGGGTCGGCAGTTGGGCCCAGGGCAGTTTCGTCGAAAGAAATATCCACCGGACGGAACGGAATGCCCATTTGCCGGAGGAGTTCATGGCGCCGCGGTGAACGGCTACCCAAAAGCAGTATTTTGTCAAAAATAAACAAGTCGGCCATGGCTGCAAAATTACAACAATAACACACCCGCCAAACCCAGGGCCAGCAATATTTTGTAATCCACGGCCAGTTGTTTGAAATCCATTGTGCGGCTTGTGTGGCGAACGGTGGCCCAACTGGCATAGACCAACAGCACGGCAAAATAGATTTTGGCTATCCCATGCAAGTGGGGCGTGCGCAGGAATGTAAAAAACACCACCCACAAAACCAGCAGGTTAAGCAAAATCAACCGGATGGCCTTGCGCGGCGAAATAATGGGCAGGGTTTGGTAGCGCATCAGCCGGTCGCCTTTGCGGTCTTGAAAATCCTTGGCCAGTTCACGGTTCAGATTGGCAAAAAAGGCCCAAAAAGCCAGTAGCAATAGCGGTTTTTGGACCGAAACGGGAAAACGGCAAAAAATAAAGAGTTGCAATATGAGCAACATTACCAACACCGAAACCGTAACATTGCCAATGAGCACGGTTTTTTTGGTGGCCCGGTTGTAGGTTGTCAGTAGCAATTCCACAGCCACAAAATACAGCAGCCAATAACCGCTAAATCCGGCTTGGTGTAAAAAAAACCAAGCGGTTACTAATCCGGCGGCATAAAAAACATAGGGCAAGGCCCGAACCCAAATGCTTTCATGGTGATGATAGAGGTTAAACTTACGATTATGCCGGTCGGTATGGATGTCCATCAGGTCGTTTTCCAGATTGGCGGCGGCGGCAATCCACAGCGTGGCACCGATGAGCCAATCGAAGCCGTTGCAGTGATCTAATTCGGGAAATTTATGACGCAATAGCACGTAGAGCAATCCCACGAGCAGCAAGTTAAGCCAGCGGACGCTGCGCAATATGCGCGAAATGAACATCATAGGTCGAACCAATGGCCGTTTACCGTGAGCACTTGCTCGATCAAATCGCGCACACAACCCTCGCCGCCCTTGCGGGGCGAAACATAATGGGCTGCTTCTTTCACTTGAAATGCCGCATCGGCCGGACATGCCGCCAAGCCCACGGCTTTCATGGGTGCAAGGTCGGGAATGTCGTCGCCCATGTAGGCCGCTTGTTCGGGTGGAATGTTGTTCCGCTTCAAATAATCCAGTAGCACAGGTAATTTATCATCGGTGCGCAAAAAGATGTCCGTAATGCCCAGATAGCCCAAGCGGGGCAGGATGTTTTCGTCGCGACCGCCGGAAATGATCACCACGCGGTAGCCCCGGCTGACGGCCCGTTTGAGGGCCAAGCCGTCCTTGGTGTTCATGCTCCGCATAATTTGATTATCGGGCGTGATGTAAACCTTGCCGTCGGTCAGTACGCCGTCCACATCGAAAAAGAAAACACGGATGTCCGCCAGTTTGGTTTTGTAGGATTCCATAGGCCGCAAATATTGCAAACGAAGTTAGTAAAAATCCCCCAGTCGAAGTTTAGTAACACATTTTCCTGATTTTTGTCAGTAAAAGCCGTTGCCATGGTGGACAAACACAATAAAACACGCTAACTTTGCATTAAACTAAAAAATACGGAAAACATGAAGCGTGCACTTATCCTTCTTATGGCTCTTTCGGTGCTGGTGAGTTCCTGTGTTTCGAAAAAGAAATACCGGGAATTGCAGGCCAAATATGAGCAATCGGAAAAAAACTACAAGAAATTCCGCCAAAACTATACCGAGTGCAAGGTGGAAAAATCCCAATTGCAATCGCGCATCGATGCGCTCAACAGCAGCAATCAGAGCTTGCAAAAAGCCCTGGACAAATGTATCAGCCTGAACCAGCAGGGCAATGTGAACATCAGTAAATTGCTGGACGAAATCCGCAGCTCGAACGCCTACATCCAAATGCTTATCAAGGAAAACCGCAAAAAAGATTCGCTCAACCAAGTGCTCAAAGAGCAATTGACCAAATCCATCAAGGATGTGAATGCCAACGACAAGGACCTGGACATCAAGGTCAAAAAAGGCGTGGTGTTTATTTCGCTGTCGGACAAAATGTTGTTCAAATCCGGTAGCACGCGCATCAATCCCAAAGCCGACAAGGTATTGGCCAAAATTGCACAAATTCTCAACGCCCATCCCGACTATGAAATCCTGATCGAAGGCAACACCGACAATGTGCCCATCCACACGCAGTGTATTCAAGACAACTGGGATTTGAGCGCCCTGCGCGCCACGGCCATTGCACGCCGTTTGCAAACCAAGTTCGGGGTGGATCCCAAGCGCATCACGGCCGGCGGCAAGGGTGAGTGGAATCCCAAAGTGGACAACGACACGCCTGCCAACCGGGCCATCAACCGCCGCACCGAAATCATCCTGATGCCCAAGCTCGACCAGTTTATGAAACTGATGAACCAAGCCGGCGAGCAAGGCCAACAATAATTACAAACGCCATACATTAATTTGACCGCCTTCGGATTCGGGGGCGGTTTTTATTTGGGCGCCCCGCCGCACACGTTCGCACAAGCCGCATCCTTTCGCATTTGCTCATGCTGCGGCGTGCTCACGCGGCGCCGGCCGGGCTGTCCGCTTAAATTCGCCTCGGGCCGCGGCGGTTTGCTAAGGGCCGGCTGCGGTGTCTCCTCAATACTTCGGAGCCTGCTCGCCGGCAGCAAACCATGCCGCGCCCCTTCGGCTCATACCGCTCCCATCCCTGGCGCTTTGGGCGCGCGATAAATCGCGCGGCTACAATGGAGCATCCGGCCTTGGTTGAAACATCCGGGTTTATGATTGTCCGCTACTGTAAACATTGAAGGCCAGCGAAGCCGGCCTTATTTGCGCCAGCGGGCGCAGCGGTATCCTTGCGCGGCAGCCGGCGCGCTTTTTGTGCCGGCGGCGGGGGCTTCGCCGCTCCGACAAGAAGACCACGGCGCCGGCCCAACAAAAACCGCCGGATGCAAGCAAGATAGGAGCGAAGCACGCGGTGCACGCCTCGTGAACACGCCGCCGGACGAGCCGGAGGCGACGAACGGCGGCTTGTGTGAACGTGGCGTGCAGGCGCCCTTTATATATGGCTCCTCATGAAAAACAAGATAAACAATTTAGCACCAGCCAGATAAAGCGATGTTTCTAACTTTTATAATTGCCAGGTTTTCGGTAATTTAGCATAAAATACTCAATAAATGATGTTTAACAAAACACAGCAAAATCGGCAGCGGAATTTTTTTGACCCGATGATGAGGTATATTATCGACCCTGCTCATGAATTGGTATTTTTTGCCGACCAAATGGATTGGAAGTATTTCGAAAATGACTTTTCATCTCTTTATGCCGATAAAGAAAGGGCTTCGGTTCCTATTCGTATGATGGTGGGGGCGTTGCTTTTAGAGCATCTTTATAAGATTGACAATGAAGTGCTTGTTCGGCGATGGGTTGAAAATCCCTATATGCAATATTTCTGGGGCAAGGAGTTTTTCGAATATGAATTTCCTTTGGGTCCCAGCGACTTTGATCATTTTCGTGAGGAAGTGGGAGAAGAATGGATGAGAAAAATTTCCGCTTATTCGATAAAGATGCGTGGTTGCCTTTCCGGCAAAGACCGGATGTTATCCGATAGCTAAGTGCAAAAATGAAAAATAGTGAAGTGGTCGATAACCAAATGGAACGAATATTAAATATCATACTAAAACAGTATTTTCAAATATATGCAGGTGCAGTTCTTATGAGTATTTACTACAAGTTGAGAGGAAAAAATATTGGGTTCAAAGATATAATAAGAGTTGATGAAGATAATCGAAATCCATTAAGATATATAGCATTCTATTGGGGGATGATTTTTTGGATGATGGTTGCTATGACTGGTGTATGGTTAATAAATCAATAATGAATTGTGATAAATTTCAATTTCAGGAATACGGGAAAGCTTTTCCTTTGAACCGGGAAAGTTTTATGCCCGGTAATTATGATTATGCGACCGGAGGAATCCATTGGCATGGACGTTTGAATATCAATCCATATTTTAGTGGAAGTCTTTTTGTTGCTGGAAATGAATTAGAAGGCTGGGAGCCGGCTGTATTGCAGCATAAAAATTTAAGCAATGCAATGCCTCGGATATTAGAAAAAACAATACAATATCCCTCACAGAATTCCCGTATATGGAAAAAGAGGCAAAGGTAGATTGAACCAAATTATCAGATTCTTTCAAAAAACAACTCAAAGATGAAGAAAACAATAATTGAAAAACATCAGCCCGTTCCTTTTATTTACAGATTTGCACATTTATTCTTTGGATGGGGGTTTGCAGCTCTTTTAGCTATGTTTCTACATTTGATTATTTACAGGATTACAAATATGGCCTATTGGATTTTCGTAATAATCTTATTCATTAGTTTCTTCATTTTAAGAATCTTTCAAGCGAGCAAATATGTTATAGAGATTTTTACAACTGAAATAGATGGTAAACAATACCTAGTTATTCGCTATTGTAAGTTTAATGGATGTAATAATATTATTAAAATTGAAAAAGAAAATTTGAAGATGGATATTCAATTCGGGGCAACAGGCCTGGGGAGTGCAGTTCCCGACCGAATAATTTTTTACAATAATAAAGAAAAAATAATAACAATTTATAGCTGCTGCAAATGGACAACCGAGAAATTAAGAGGGGTATATAGA
>JALWYR010000207.1 GCA_027003085.1 Flavobacteriales bacterium | reverse complement strand
GGCCTATGAACTCTATCTGCGCACCGCCCGCCTGGATTTGGACGACTACAATGCCGAAGTGCACGAAGGCCTCCACATCACCAGCATGGCCGGCACTTGGTTGGCCGTGGTGCAAGGTTTTGGCGGTATGCGCAGCTTCGACGGCCGGCTTTCGTTCCGGCCCAAATTGCCGGCGGCTTGGACTTCGCTCGATTTCAAAATCAATTACCGCGACCGGTTGCTCCGTGTGCATATCAACCGCCAAAAAGTGGAAATAGAAAATCTTTCGGAAAAACCTATTGGTTTCCGTCTATTCGATTCCGAAATTGAACTCGCGGGCGGCAAAAAAGTCGAATGGAACTTCCAAAACCGGGAAGCATGATGCGCCTGATTCTCACCTGGTTCCTGCTATTGTATTTGTTTCCGCTCCGGGCCCAATTCCTGCGCGTGGAACCACCCTTTTGGTGGAGCGGAACGCCCATTGATACCCTCGAACTCCTGTTCTACGGAAAAAATGCCGGCGCATTCGAAGTCAGTTCGCCCGATGTGGACATCCTGCGTGTTATCCGCCCACCCAACCGGCACTATTTGTTTGTGGACATCGATGCGCGGAAACTTCGGCCAGGAAAAATACATTTTACTTTCCGCAACAATAATAGGGTTTTATCCTACGATTATAACATTAAACATCCGTCAGGTTCCGCACATCAACCCCGGGGATTCGACAGCGGCGACGTGATCTACCTGATTATGCCCGACCGCTTTGCCAATGGCAATCCGTCCAACGACAACCATCCGTCCACAACCGAAAAAGTCCGGCGCCACGACCCCAACGGACGCCATGGCGGCGATTTGGAAGGCATCATCCGGCATTTGGATTATTTGAAAGATTTAGGAGTTACAAGTCTATGGCTAACGCCTGTGTTTACCGACAATGAGCCGCATTATTCCTACCACGGCTATGCCATCACCGACCATTACCGCATCGACCCGCGCCTGGGCACCAACGACGACTACCGGCGCTTGGTGGAAACGGCCCGTCGCAAAGGGCTAAAAGTGATTATGGACTACGTGACCAATCATGCCGGATTGCATCATTGGTGGGTGCAAGACCCACCCTATCCGCAATGGATTCATCGATGGGCGGATGATTCGACCGGATTCCGGCGAAGCGGCTACCGCACCGAAAGCATTTTCGACCCGCACCGAAGCCATGCCGACCGCCAATCGGCCGTTCGTGGTTGGTTCGACCGTTCCATGCCCGATTTGAATTTGGAACAACCGCAACTGTGGCGTTATCTGTTTCAAAATGCCGTTTGGTGGATCGAATTTGCCGGCATCGACGGCCTACGCATCGACACCTATCCCTACAACCCGCCCCGGGCCATGGCGCAATGGGTCGATGCGCTGCGCAAGGCCTATCCCGGGCTGGGCATAGTGGGTGAAACTTGGTATCACCATTCCGGTCAAATCGCCCTGTGGCAAAAAGAAAGTCCCGTGGCCCGCGCCTCGGGTTTTCCCGCCGCGCTGCCTGCGGTGATGGACTTTACACTCTATGACGCCATCCGGCTGATGTTTGCCGAAAAACAACAAAATTGGAATCGCGGCATGGCCCGTGCCTATGAAAACTACGCCAACGACTTCCTCTATACCAATCCGCAAAATATCATGATCTTTGCCGGTAATCATGACGTTTCGCGCATCCGCTCGGTGTTGGGTGATGATTTTAACAAATACAAAATGGCCCTTTGCCTGGTGCTTTGCGGGCGTGGCATTCCACAACTGTATTATGGCGACGAAATCGGTATGAGCGGGCACAAAGAACAAGGCGACGGATACCTACGCAAAGACTTTCCGGGCGGCTGGCCCGGCGACACGCTCAATGCCTTTTCGCCCGAAGGGCGAACCGCCGGACAAAACCAATATTTCGAATTTACCCGGAAATTACTCCGCATCCGTCAACATTCGCAAGCGCTACGCTACGGGAAAATGCTTCATTTTGCTCCGCAAAACAATGTTTATGTTTTTTTCCGTCAAGCGCCCGATGAACAAATCATGGTGGTCATTAATAACAGTAATCATGCACAAAATTTAAAACCCGACCGTTTTTCCGAAGTCCTAGGCACCAATGCCACGGGCAAAGAACTTTTGACCGGACAAATGATAAATCTTTCCGGCTCCCTGCAAATTCCGCCCGAAACCTTAATGCTAATTCGTATTAATCCGAAACCATGAAATTCCGGTTTATCGTCATATTATTTTCCGTAATTATTTTTTCTTGTGCCCAAAAACAGGAAAGCATTCAAAGTGCCCCGGAAGTCCGGCTCAATTCGCCGGTTTACCTGCAAACCGATACAACACGGCTTATTTTGTCCGATTATATTCCGCAATACAAATCCATCCGCAAAATTCATTCGAGCAAAAATTTGAAAATTATTTGGAAACCCGGTGCCGATACCGCTTATTTGATTGCACGGAAAAACTTGGCTCCCGTCGAAAATCTACGGATTAGAACCAACACGGAAATTATCGACATTCCCCTGTTTCGCAGCACCTTGCAAAAGGTCGAATTCCGGCTGCCGGATTCGGGAAAATACCGCCGGGTGGCACTCAAAGCCAACTTTACGGGTTGGCAAACGGTGCCCATGAAAAAAGACAATAAGGTTTGGATCTACACTACTTTGCTCGACCCGGGTCAGTATCCTTATTTGTTTGTAGCCGACGGCCACGAAATGCTCGACCCGCAAAATCCTTTTCATGTGCCCAACGGATTGGGCGGACAAAACAGTGTGCTCAAAATCGATTTTAATAACGACAAACGCCCATGGCTGGATTACGGGAATATCCTTTCCGGAGGGTTTAGTTTGAAAGTAAAAAATCCGGTGGACAAGCTTTTGATATATTTCGATAACCATCTATTGGACAATGAAATCAAAATAACCCGCGACTCCATTTTTGTGCCGTTATCCACGCATTTTTCCGGTTATCATTTTCTTAGAATTTACGGCTACAACAAATTTGGCCGAAGCAACGATATGATTATTCCACTCCACGATGGTCGTATCATTACGAATAGCGACGAATTATCATCCTTCGATTTCCGGAAAATGATCATCTACAACATCATGATCGACCGCTGGGCCGATGGAAATTCTGCCAATAACCGCCCCGTGCGTTCCGATAGTGTTTTGCCCAAAGTCAATTTTATGGGCGGCGACCTTTGGGGTATCGATAAACATCTCCAATCGGGATATTTCGATAGTTTGGGAGTCAATACGTTATGGATTTCACCGCTGATGCGCAACCCCGAAGGTGCATGGGGGCATTGGCCAAAGCCCGCTACAAAATTCACGGGCTATCACGGATACTGGCCGGTATCGAACATCCATATCGATTCCCGTTTCGGTTCGGAAAAAATTTTACAACAATTCCTCAATCACGCCCATGCACGCCACTTGAAGGTTTTGCTCGACTATGTGGCCAATCATGTGCACAAACTACATCCGGTTTATCAGCATCACCCCGGTTGGTTTACACCCCTCCGGTTCCCCGACGGCAGCTTGAACCTCCAAAAATGGGACGAGCACCGGCTCACTACTTGGTTCGATACCTTTTTGCCCACTCTTGATTTTTCACAAAACAAGGTAGTCGAAGTTATGACCGACTCGGCATTGTATTGGCTGGAAAAATATCCGTTGGATGGCTTCCGCCACGATGCCACCAAACATATCCAAACCGCCTATTGGCGAACACTAACCCGGAAAATCAAACAACGTATCCAACGTCCGGTGTTCCAAATCGGCGAAACCTATGGCAGTCCGCAACTGATTCGAAGTTATGTGGGCAGTGGCATGCTCGATGGCCAGTTCGATTTCAACCTCTACGATGCTGCCGTTCGTTGCTTTGCACAATCGGGTAAATATGCTCCGGATTTGGCCGGTGCCTTGAACGAAAGTTTGTTCTTTTACGGCTGCCATCATTTGATGGGAAACATTTCGGGCAACCAAGACCGCGTTCGTTTTATCAGCTATGCTTCGGGCGACGTGCGTTTCG
>JALWYR010000206.1 GCA_027003085.1 Flavobacteriales bacterium | reverse complement strand
GGCCATCCGAAGGCATAGCCGTAGCTATGGCAAGGATGGTCAATGCCGTTATCGGCAAAAAGAACAAAACTTGGTGTGAGTATTTTATGCTTGCTGCAACGCCCAGGCGCCCGCCGGGCTGTCCGCTCAAATGCGGCTTGGGTGCGTTGGTTTTTGCTATGCCGTCGCCGTGGTCTCTTGCGCTGCGAGCCCCCCGCCGCCGGCGCAAAAACACATCCGCCCCTGCGCCGCATAACCGCTTCCATCCCTGGCGCGTGGGGCGCGCGATAAATCGCGCTTGAATAATGAACGCCGAACATTCGAACACCGATTGGCGATTTGACCTCTCCTACCGAAAACATTGAAGCAAGTTGTCATTTCAATGGAGCGCCCGAAGGGCGCGACTAGCCTGTCCCGTACATTGCGCAGCAATGTCGGGAAGAAATCTCGACACGGATAATTCATCCGGGGCGGAATATTAGGTTCCTGTCCGTCCTGCACAGAGATTCCTCGTCGTTTTGCCTTGCTGACGCCGGCAAAACTCCGTCGGAATGTCATCGTTCTCCTATTGTAAACATTGAAGGCAAAACCGTATTGCGGAAATAACAAAGGAAGACAAACCGGAGCCCCCGGATTTCCGCTTTCGCGGGAATGACAAATAGGATGCCCGCGGAGACCGCCGCCGAGCGAGGCGAAAGTCCGGGCGAGGCGGCAGGGCTCCGAGGGCCGCGAGGAGACGCCGAAGGCGGCTCCGAAGCAAACGGAGCAAGACCGGAGGCAAAGCGAAGCGGCGCCGGAAGGGCTTGCGGAGTTGCGAAGGGAGACCAACGCGAAGCCGCAGGCAAAGCGTGCCGGCTCCCGGAGCTGCCGAGGAAACCGAAGGGTTTCGAGGCCGCGAAGCAAGACAAGGCGTGGCTTTGGTATTGGGCCAAGGAAGCCGACGGCTTGCGGAGCCCGTAGGGAGACCCACGCAAAGCGTGCGGGCTCCCGGAGGAACAAAAAAACTTACCAAAGCTTGTATGACAACCTAAACGAAAGTCCCGAATAGTTTGCCAAATTGGCTTGCACCAACAAAGCCCAATGTTTCCAGTCGGCACGCAGACCGGTTTGCACGAATATGCCGCCGTAGGAATTTTGAATGTCCAACGGGTCCTCCACATCGGTAGCCGTGATGGACACGCCGCCCATAGGGTCGGTCAGGTAAACGGGATATTTGCCTTTGAGTTGCAAGCTCGACGTCCCGAAAACCGCATTCAATCCGGCGAAAACCTGCCAATGCTTGCCCAAAAACCGGGCGTAATGCGTCGATGCGGCAAAGCTATGGTAGTCGATGAGCAAACGTTGATTGTCATAAGGCCCGTTGTGATTGCCCGTAGGGTTGAACAGCGTAATCACGCCATCGGGCCGGACATCCAAATGACTGAATCCGTGAAAATAACCGTAGGTCACACCCACATCCCAAGCGGATTTTCCGGCATCGATAAAATCCAATTTGGATGCCAAATTGAAGTTAAAAGCTCCGCGTAACATAAATATTTTCAGGTCGGTAGTAGGAACGGGCAACAAAGGAATAAGACCGAAATGTGCCGACCAAGCCGTCGTGCGGTAGCTCAGATTGAGGGCCGGCAACGGAAAACCGGCATAGCCCGAACCGCCCGGCGTTTTGAATTTGATCAGCGGCCGTCCGAATAAATCTTTCTTTTTGGAAACCAAAGTGTTTTGCAACAACGAATCGCCCAAAATAGTGGCCGCTTCCGCATTATCCGGGTCTTCGGGTTCCAGGGTTTCCAGGTTCAAATCGTTCAGGTTATAGGTGCGTTCGCTACGCGGCGCCATCAAATAAACGGTTTGTAAACCCACCGAAAACCGCCGGCCGTTATCCCGGACAAAGCCCGTATAATCCATTTGTCCCAAACTGAAAATCAGCGCTTTGTTCAATGGCCGGGTGTAGGCATCCACCAATTTATTGCCGTCGGCCACGCCGCCCTTAATCAGGTTTCCCGTTTGTCCGGTTTCCTGTGCAAATAAACCCAAGGTCAGGATTGACCATATCAAAAGGATTCCACCGGTTTTTTTCATAGTGTTCACTTTTATATTTCTTTACAAAAATAACAAATCCCTTTGAATTTCTTCAAAGGGATTTGTCTAGTTGTTACAAATATTACAAAATCTTATTCCGTTTGTTCGGAACTTTCATTTGCTTGCTCTTCGGCGGGTTGTGATTGGGCGGACACTTCGTCGGTTACTTCCGCTTTGGCCGCTTCGGGTTGGGTTTCTTCCAGTTTGGTTACTTCGAAAGGAAGTTCCACAATCACTTCACGGTGCAGTCGCACCACGGCCGTGTATTTACCCAAGCGTTTCACGTTGCCACCCACCACTTTGATATACTTGCGCTCGATCTCGAAACCGGCTTCGGCCAGGGCTTTTTCCAGGTCGGCGTTGTTCACCGAACCGAAAAGTTTGCCCATTTTGCCTGCTTTGGCCGGAATTTTGATTTCCAGTGCTTGCAGTTTTTCGGCCGTTTTGCGTGCGTTTTCAATCAGGTCTTTTTCCTTGTGGGCCCTTTGGCGAAGTTTTTCGGCCAATTCTTTTTTGGCGCCCGGCGTGGCCAGGCGTGCAAAGCCCTGCGGAATCAAATAATTGCGCGCATACCCGTTTTTGACCTTCACCACATCGTCCTTAAAGCCCAGGTTGGGCACGTCTTTCAGTAAAATGATTTCCATTGCCATAGCGCACTTATTTTAAAAGGTCCGTAGTAAAAGGCAGCAAAGCCAAATGACGGGCCCGTTTGATGGCCTTGGCTACGCGGCGTTGATTTTTCAAGCTCAATCCGGTGATACGGCGCGGCAAAATCTTGCCTTGCTCATTGAGGAATTGCATCAGGAAGTCGGGATCTTTGTAGTCCACGTATTTGATGCCCCATTTTTTCAGCCGGTCGGTTTTTTTGACCTGCTTTTTGGTCTCGATATCCAGCGGAGTTAGGTAGCGGATTTCGGACTCTTTTTTGTTGCTATTTCCCAGAATCGACATACGGCTTAGCTTTTTTGGGTTTGTTTTTGACCGATTTTCTTACGTCGTTTTTCCGCCCACTCGGCTGCATATTTGTCCAATCTGACCACCAAATGGCGCATAACGCGTTCGTCCCGGCGGTATTCCAGGTCCAAGCGTTCGATGATTTCCGGATCGGCCTTGAATTCAATCAAGTGGTAAAATCCGGTTTTTTTGTGTTGAATCGGATAGGCCAATTTTTTCAGCCCCCAGTCTTCTTCCCAAATGATTTCCGCACCTTTGCCGGTGAGAAAATCTTTGAACTTTTGCACGGTTTCCTTTACCTGAGATTCAGATAAAACGGGAGTTAAAATGAAAACCGTTTCGTAATGGTTCTTCATACAAACATTAAGTTAAATTGCCCGCAAATATAGGAATATTTTTTTGAACCGGTCAGGTGTTGAACCGATGGAGGATGCGTTGTTTTTTTTGGCGCTCCGGCGCCCTGCGGTCGCCTCCACGGCTCCGGGAGCCACCTGGCGGCGTCTCCCTTCGCGCGCTCGGAGCCCTGTCGGTCTCCTCGCGGGCCTCGGAACCCTTCGGTTTCCTCGGCGGCTTCGGAAACCTGCACTTCCCTGAGCCAACGCACGGGCCACGCTTGTTTTCCTCCGCGGCTCCACAAGCCGGCGGCTTCCTTGGACCAACGCCTGAGCCGCGCCTTGTCTTGTTCCGCGGCTCGGCAAGCCGGCGCGTTTTTCCAACCCCGAAAATCCCGGGCGCAAAAACGCTTGTCTTGCTTCGCAAAATTTTATTTTACTACAATAAAAACAGTAGCGGAAAAAAATATAACATTTCGCAAATGTAAAGTTTCACCGGCCGGTTATGTGCGTTATTTGTTTTCCTCCAACCCAAAATGCCGCAAAATCTTTTCCAAGGCCGTCCGGGCCAGTTTCCGGTAGCTTTCACGGGTTAGGCCCGCTATATGCGGCGTAATGATTACGTCGGGCCGGGCGGCAAGCCGGTGGAACACTTCCGGCCAACGATTGAGCGAGGTTTCATTCCCGAAAGCTTT
>JALWYR010000205.1 GCA_027003085.1 Flavobacteriales bacterium | reverse complement strand
GCGGCCTATTCCTACTACTTCGGAAACAAAGTGGTGCGCACGGCCCACCAGCGCGAAAATGTCCTCACCATAACCCGCCAAATCGATAATGCGTTCTTTTCGGGGTCGGCACTGCGGTTTTCGGCCGACTACACTTTACACTTCGGTAAGGATAATCAATATTTTTTCCAAACGGGCGCCATGTACCGGCTCGGCGGGAACATTGCTTCGCAAAATACCCGCACTTTGCAGTTGATTGAAAATGCCTACGGTGGTCAGCGGATTGTAAACGAACAAACTTTGCGCAACGATACCACGGCGCTTGTTCTGCCTTCGAAATTCAGCATCGGTACCGGGGTGGGTAAATTGCGCCATTGGTTTGTGGGGCTCGAATACGAAACCGATAACTACGGGGCCTATTCCAATGATTTCTTTACCACAGGCAGGGAAACCTACCGCAACGGTTCGGCCTTCAAATTGGGTGGATATTGGCGTCCGGATGCGCGCGTGTTTTCCAAATTGTGGAAACGCACCACCTACAAGGCGGGTATTATAATGCGTAACGGATTTTTAGCTATTGACAATCAGCCGGTTAATCAATTTGGCACAACATTTGGTTTGAGCATACCGCTGGGTAATTTTCTCTCGAACGTGAACGTGGATTTGGAATACCTGAACCGGGGGACAATGACCGGCGGACTGGTGAAGGAAAACATCTTTAAGTTGAAAATCGGCTTTTCCTTCAACGACAAATGGTTCCAAAAACGAAAAATACGCTAACGATGAAATACAACAAACGACAAAAAGCCAAACTTATGAAACGACTGTTCCTGTTTTTGTTCGGATTGATGCTTTGGACGGCCAATGCACAAAACGATGTACCTGCACCCGACCAACAGGCCGAATGTAAAAAGCTTTTGAGCATTACGCACGAATTTGTGAAGGCCAAGGCCTATGCCGATGCCGAAGTGAACTGGAAAAAACTGTACGAAAAGTGCCCTACGTTCAGTAAGGCCGTATATATCGAAGGTGTAAAAATTTATAAAGCCAAAATCGCCAAGGCCAATGATGATGCGACCAAAAAACAATTGGCCGAAGCTATGGTTAAACTCTACGACGAACGTTTGAAAAACTTTCCCGATCCCACCGGCCGTGTGTTGCACGACAAGGGTGTGATGATGGTTAAGTATAAAGTGGGAAGCACCGATGAGATTTATAATCTTTTCAAAGACGTATTCGAAAATCATCCGAAAAGTTTTTCGCATCCCTATGCCTATTGGGGATACTTCAAAGCCGCCGTGGACAAATACAAAAAAGGCGAACTGACCTTGGAACAAGTGTTTGAATTGTACGACGCTTTGGAAGCCCATTCCAACGAGCTGATCGAAGAAAAAACCAAAGAATTCGAAGCCCTCAATGCCAAGCCCGACAGCCTGCGCACGTCCAAAGAACAACGAAAACTTCGTGTGCTGAGCGTGAACCTGCCGGCCATGGCCAAAATCCAAGGATTGATGGACCGCGTGTTGGGCGATTTGGGTAATTGCGAAACTTTGGTGCCGTTCTATCAAAAGAAATTTACCGAGAATAAGAACAATGTAAAATGGTTGGGCAGTGCCGCCAACCGCTTGGCCAAGAAAAAATGTACCGATAACAAATTGTTCGAAGACATTGTGGAGGCCTATCACCGCCTGAATCCTTCGGCCCAATCGGCCCTGTTCCTGGCCATCCGCGCCAAAAAGAAAGGACAATACGACGAAGCCGTCAAATACTACAAAAATGCCATTAACCTGGAAACCAATCCACACAAAAAGGCCGATATTTATTACGCGCTTGCCGTTTTGGCCAAGAAACGCGGCAACAAACCTTTGGCCCGCGACTATGCCTACAAAGCATTGAAATACAAACCTTCGATGGGTTATGCCTACTTGCTCATCGCCGGCCTCTACGCCACCAGTGCCGACCAATGTGGAACCACCAAGTTCCAAAAGCAAGCCATCTTTTGGAAAGCCGCCGAAATGGCACGCAAAGCCGCTCAGGCCGACCCTACCATTCGTAAAAAAGCTTTGGCCATTGCCGCTGATTACGAAAAACGTGCGCCCAGCAAAAAAGATGTGTTCCTGGAAAATATGGGCGGAAAAATCATCAAGTTCGACAAATGTTGGGTAGGCGGAAGCGTGCGCGTTCCGACCAACTGATACCGGTGAAAAACAACTTTTCCAAATCGACCCTTCCGGCAATAGCCCTCATTTCCATGATGGCTATTGCCTTTTTTTCGTGTAAACGAAGCCGGAATACACAAGCCGCATTGCCCGGTAAGCATGAACCGGTTCCCTATGCCGAAATTCATGACTTTACGGCCCATTATACACTCAAAGGCCAAATCGCCATGACCCTGCAAGCACCCGAATTGCTGGATTATTCGCAATACGAATTTGCCCGTCAAATTTTTCCCAAGGGCATGCATATTGTTATCCATGGCAAGGACGGCGACAAAACCTATATCGAAGCCAAGCGGGCAGCCGTTTACAAACCGGTCGAACTGGTGGAACTTATCGGCCAAGTGCACATTTACAACGACCGCAACGAAGAATTGGTTACCGAACGCCTGTTTTGGGACAAAACCCGCGACCATATTTTTACCGACGATTCGGTGCGGTTTAGCCGCAACAACGAATATATCAAAGGCCGCGGTTTCGATTCCAATATGAGTTTTACATCGGCACGGGTCAATAATATTAGTGGCATAATCAGAATAAACAAAAAACCATGATAACCGCTTGGGTTTGGATTACCGTGTTTTTCCTGTTGCTGATGTCCGCTTTTTTTTCGGGCATGGAAATCGCCTATGTTACGTCTAACAAACTCAAATTGGAGCTGGACAAAAAGAAGGATAATCTCCAAGGTCGTATCCTGCGAAAAATCACCGAAAATCCGGCCGATTTTATCACCACTATGTTGGTGGGCAACAACATCGCCTTGGTTATCTATGGTATTTATTCGGCCAAAATCATTACGTTTTATTTACAAAAACATTATCCGCAACTGAGTGATTTTCAGAGTTTGATTATCCAATCGGTGCTTTCGGGTATCATTATCCTGTGGTTGGCGGAATTTCTGCCCAAAATCCTTTTTCAACTGTATGCCAATACCAGTTTGCGGCTTTTTGCGGTTCCCACCTTGATTGTTTTTTATATTTTCCGTCCCGTTTCCTGGTTGGTCATCCGGCTTTCCAATGCATTGATTCGCCTGTTTAGCCGCAACGACGAAACCAATTCGGCCGTATCTTTATCCAAATCCGAATTGCGAAAATATTTGGACCGCCATTTACACGTGGGCGGCACATCGGAAGCCGAAAACGAAATGCAAATTTTTTCCAATGCCCTGGAATTCAGTAATGTAAAAGCCCGGGAAATTATGGTTCCACGCACCCAGATCGTAGCGGTGGACATTCGTGAAAATCCCGGCGATGTAATTGCCAAATTTACCGGTTCGGGGCATTCCAAACTACTGGCCTACGAGGGAAACATCGACAATGTGCTGGGTTATATCCACTTTTTCGACCTGTTCAAAAAACCCGGAAATCTACGCGATGTGCTGCGCAAAGCGCTGATGGTGCCCGAAAGCATGTCCATCATGGATTTGCTCAAAAAAATGACGCAAAAGAAAAAGAGCATTGCCGTGGTGTTTGAAGAATACGGCGGAACGGCGGGCATTGTTACCCTGGAAGATATTATGGAAAATATTTTCGGCGACATTGAGGACGAACACGACAAAAGTCATTCCGTGGAACGGGTGATCGATGAAAACAGCTATGTTTTTTCGGCCGATATGGATATTGATTATTTGAATCGAAAATATCACCTTGATTTGCCCGAAAGCGATGATTTCGAGACCCTGGGTGGTTATGTTTTGGAACTTTTCGGCCGTATTCCCGAAGCGGGTGAAAGCATCACCGACGAACAATACCGCTACACGGTTACCCGGGCCGACAAAAAACATCTGGAAGAAATTCGTATCGAATCCTTGAACGATTGACCCATGCCTGCAAACGCCGACCGAATCATTGCATTGGCCACGCCGCCGGGTTCCGGTGCCATAGCCCTGTTCCGGCTTTCGGGCCGGGGCGTTATCGAAGAGGTGGATAAATATTTCAAACCACGAAAGGGTTCCGGACTCACGGGAACGCCTTCGCATCGTTTGCGATTTGGCGAAATGATCGATGGAGAGGAAGTGATCGACGAAGTATTGGTTTCGGTATTTCGTGCGCCGCATTCCTACACGGGCGAAGAAATGGTGGAAATATCCTGCCATGCATCGCCCTATGTTCAGGAACGTATTTTGAAACTTTTTTTGGCTGTGGGTTTTCGTCTGGCCCGACCCGGCGAATTTAGTATGCGCGCTTTTTTGAACGGCAAAATGGACCTCACACGTGCCGAGGCCGTAGCCGATTTGATTGCGGCCGAAAACCGCTTGCAACACAGGGCCGCCATGCACCAATTGCGCGGTGGCTTTGTGCGCGACATCAAACGGCTTCGCGACCGGTTGGTGGAATTTACCGCCCTGATGGAACTGGAACTGGATTTTGCCGAGGAAGATGTGGAATTTGCCAACCGCGAGGATTTGAAAAAGGCCCTGAACGAAATTCGTGCACAAATCCGCGAACTAACCGACAGCTTTGCCGAAGGCAACGTAATCAAGCACGGTGTGGCCGTGAGCATTGTGGGCGCACCCAATACGGGTAAATCCACTTTGCTCAACGCTTTGCTCAACGAAGAAAAAGCCATCGTTACCGATATTCCCGGCACCACCCGCGATGCCATCGAGGACAGCGTGCACATCGACGGCATACGTTTCCGCTTTATCGACACCGCCGGCATTCGCCACACCCACGACCGGGTGGAACGCCTGGGCATTGAACGCACCTTCGGAAAAATCGGCGAAGCACGCATTGTGCTTTGGATGATCGATGCCCAAAAGGCCGGCGAACAAATACCGGAAATGAAAGCACATCTGGACGACATCCGCCGCAAACATCCCGGCAAGCCCGTTTTTGTTCTACTCAACAAAATCGATTTGGTTCGTCCCGGCCAAGTTGAGGAACTGACCGAAAAACTTCGTGCTTTGAAAGCCGATGAAGTTATTCCCCTGTCGGCCAAGCAAAAAACCGGCATCGACCGGCTCAAACAGGCCTTGACAGCGCATTTTCGGAGCCAGCGCCTTGACCAAGGTCAAACCGTGATTACCAACGTGCGGCATTATCAAGCCCTTCGAAGTGCCCTTCAAGCCCTCGACGAAGTGGAAGCGGGCTTGCAAGCGGGTCTATCGTCCGACCTGATTGCCGTGGACTTGCGCGATGTGCTCAACCGTTTGGGCGAAATTACCGGAGAAATAACCACGGATGATTTGCTTACCCATATTTTTCAAAACTTTTGTATCGGGAAGTAAAATATGCACTGCTCCATTTTCATATTAATCCTTATCGGTTTGCTCATCGGTTTTTTGGGCGGATATGCGGGTATTAGCGGTTCGCCTTTTATGATTGCCGGCTTGGTTTTCCTGTGCGGACTGAATCAGCATACGGCGCAGGGAACGGTGCTTACGGCCATGTTGGGTCCTATGAGTTTGATGGCTTTGCTCAAATTGAAGAACGAAACCCGTCGCCAGTGGAAAAACATCCTTATCGGCATCCTGACCTATGCCGTTTTTTCATGGTTCGGTGCTGTGGGCGCTTTTCATTACGGTGATGCGCAGCTCAAAAAGTTTTTTGCCGTGCTATTGATTTTAGTAGCGGTTTTCCAATTTTTGCCCATCCGAACCGAAGGCGAACGAAGCACGAACATTCCCGCCCTGTGGATGTTGATCACGGGCGCCTTGGCCGGCATTATCGGCGGATTTTTCGGCGTGGGGGCGGGCGTGTTGTTGGTGCCGGTGTTTATGGGTCTTTTCCGGCTGGACAAAAACCATGCGCGGGCGTTGAGTTTGGGCATTTTGCTTCCACCTGTGAGTTTGGGTGCATTTTTCAAATACCACGCCGAGCATGCCATTGTTTGGTCGGCCGTTGGCATTTTGTTTGCCGCCTATTTTGTAGCCAATTGGTTCGGTGCGCACTACGGCAACCGGGCCAAAGCCCGTCATTTCAAAATCGTTTACGGGCTTATACTTGTATCGTTGGCACTCCTCTATTGGTTCAAATGATGTGGTTTTTCCCGTAAATCCGGCTTTTTTTATCATCCGAAACATCGTATTTTTGAAAGGAAAAGCCCTTTTGATGCAAATCCGTATCAAACACTACGACCAACTGACCCGCGACGAACTCTACGACATCCTTCATCTGCGGGCGGTGGTTTTCAATTTGGGTCAGCAATGTCCTTGTGTGGATCCCGACGGCAAAGACCGTTTGGCCTGGCATCTGTGTTTACGTCATCGGGACGGCACCTTGGCTGCCTATGCGCGCATATTCGGGCCGGATGCCTACAAGCCGGGTTATACGGCCATAGGCCGGGTGGCTGTGCTGGAAGCATACCGGGGTCAAGGTTTGGGTAAACGGATTATGCGTGAGGCATTGAACTTTTTGCGTCAGCGCTTTCCGTCGGTGCCGGTGGTCATCAGCGCCCAATCATATTTGCAAAGATTCTACGAGGATTTGGGTTTTCGCCGCACAGGCGACGAATATTTGGAAGAAGGCATTCCACATATACGTATGGAATTCCATCACCAAAACAAAAAATCTATGCTATGAAAAATAATGTTTCTCCCATGCTACGCGACAACAGCTTGACCGGCAAAACCGTGGTCATTACCGGCGGTGGAAGCGGTTTGGGCAAAGCCATGGCCTTGACCTTGCTCCGTTTGGGCGCCCGTGTGGCCATTTGTTCGCGCAACGAAGAAAAGCTCCGAAATGCCGTAGCGGAACTCCGGACCCATAGCGGCAACGACCAAGTAACTTATGCCACGTGCGATGTGCGCGAGCAAGCGCAGGTGGATGCGGCCTTGGAAAAGATACGCAATACTTTCGGTAGTTTCAATGGCTTGATCAACAATGCCGCGGGCAATTTTGTTTCGCCCACCGAACGGCTGTCGTCGCGGGCTTTCGACGTGATTATCGACATCGTGCTGCGCGGCACCAAAAACATGACCCTTTCGGCCGGCAAATATTGGATTGCCAACAACATACGTCCCGTTTCGGTGGTAAACATCGTAACCACCTATGCCTGGACGGGTTCGGGCTATGTGGTGCCCTCGGCTGCGGCCAAGGCGGGCGTGTTGGCCTTGACGCGCTCCCTGGCGGTGGAGTGGGCCAAATACGACATGCGTTTCAATGCGGTGGCACCGGGCCCGTTTCCTACCAAGGGCGCTTGGGAACGGCTTTTGCCCGGCGATTTGGCCCGTAAGTTCGACCCGGCTGCGCGGGTGCCGCTTCGCCGCACGGGCCGGCACGAAGAACTGGCCGATTTGGTCTCCTACCTGATTAGTGATTTTTCGGGCTATATCAACGGCGAAGTGATCACCATCGACGGCGGCGAATGGCTGCAAGGCGCCGGTCAGTTCAACGGCTTCGAGGCCGTTACTCCCGAGCAATGGGATGCCCTGCAACAAATGATCAAATCCAAGAAAAAATGAACCGCCAACCCCAACGCCAACGCATCATCATCTACACCGACGGCGCCTGCAAGGGCAATCCCGGCCCGGGCGGATACGGCATTTTGATGCTTTTGGAAAACAGCACCTACAAAAAGCAATTTTCGGGCGGTTTCCGCCGCACCACCAACAACCGTATGGAACTCACGGCCATCATCGAAGCCCTCAAACGCATTCGAAAACCCAACCAGGATGTGCTGGTGGTAACCGATTCCAAATACGTGTCCGACGCCATCGAAAAGGGCTGGCTCCAAAAGTGGATTTTACGCGATTTCAAAAAGGTCAAAAACCCCGATTTGTGGCGCCAACTGGCCGACCTTTTGCAAAAGCATCACGTGGAATTTATGTGGGTCAAAGGCCACGACAAGCATCCGCAGAACAATTATGTGGATCGCTTGGCCGTTAAAGCCGCATCCCAACCGCCGCACCGTTTGGCCGTGGACGAGGTTTACGAGCGGATGAATCCCTTTACGGATGATTAAATTTATCAGGGCGCCCGGCTGCCGGCGTTCGGGGCGCCGCCGGCGCCTTCCCAACATTGCTGTGCAATGTGTGGGACAAGTCCGGCGCCGCGGCGGCGCCACATGCCCGTCTTCGGGACGACGGAGCGCCCTTGCCTGGCATGTTTCCTCACGCCGCAGCCGTCGGGCTGTCCGCTTAAATGCGGCTTGGGCCGCGGCGGTTTGCTAAGGGCCGGCTGCGATGTCTCCTCGGTTCCTCGGAGCCTGCTCGCCGGCAGCAAACCAGGCCGCGCCCCGGCGCCGCATAACCGCTCCCATCCCTGGCGCGTAAATCTTTACTCATGAACATAGTCTGATTTCTCATTGTCAGAACATAAGATTTCATCCGAAGTTTATTTTATTCCGATTGGTCAATAATTTTGGGCTATAATTTCAAAAACCGGAACATCATGAAAAAATTATTGCTCTTTTTGCTCGTAACGGGTTTTTCCTTTTTAGGACTTGCCCAACAAAATCAAGGGTCGTCAGTCCGGAAAATGCTGGACAATGCCACCCGTGTCAAATACGAATGGGATTATGCCAATCGGGTTGAATTCCGTTCCGGCATCGGAGAAAAGGCCAGGTTTACCCCGGCTACCATAACCGATTTAAACACCGGAGAGGTTACAAAGGCATTGTATGTTGAATTGTATGTAAAAGCCAGTTCCATGCCTTCGCTGAATAATGCCCTACGCAGTAACGATTATTATGCCTATGCTTGGGTAAGTATCGACGAAGTTAAAAAGCTTATCGATTTCTTGGAAAAATATGTCGTTCCCAATCTACAAACAAAACTGGTAAAGAAGGAAATCCATTACGACATTCGCGCCACCGAAATGACCATATCTTATCATATTATCAACAGCATCAGGAAATTCTACATCCAGTTGAATGATTACAACAATGGTAATGTGAATTTTAATGCCTACACTTTTTGGACCTCAACCCAAATTAACAAAATTCCCGAACTGATTGAAAAACTTAAAACCCTGGTAAATTCTTAACCCTTCATTTTGGTTGTGGTTCATATAAAAAAGGCCCCCACAGGGGGCGCTTTTTTTATTTCAGAACTCCGGTAGGTTTATCCTTTAATCTCATTCAGGTAGGCCTCGGCTTCGATAGCTGCCATACTTCCTGTTGCAGCTGCGGTTACGGCTTGTTGGAAATGCGGGTCGGCCACATCACCGGCAGCAAACACACCGGGGATGTTGGTTTGCGTGGATTTACATTTGGTAATAATATATCCGCGTTCGTCCAATTCGATTTGGCCTTTGAAAATATCGGTATTGGGCTTATGGCCGATGGCAATAAACAATCCTTCGAGGGGAATCACTTTTTCTTCGCCTGTTTTGTTGTTCACCACTCGCACGCCTTCCACCACCTTGTCGCCCAGCACTTCTTTGACTTCGGTGTTCCACAATACTTCGATGTTATCTTTTTTAAACACCCGGTCTTGCATGATTTTGGAGGCACGCATTTGATCGCGGCGGATGAACATTTTCACATCTTTGGCAATGTTGGAAAGATAAAGCGCTTCCTCGGCCGCCACATCGCCGCCGCCTACCACGGCCACACGTTGGTCGCGATAGAAAAAGCCGTCGCACGTGGCACAGGCCGACACACCGCCGCCACGCAAACGTTGTTCGCTTTCCAAACCCAAATACATGGCCGATGCGCCGGTGGCAATAATCACGGCATCGGCTGTTACTTCCTTACTATTGTCGATGGTTACTTTGTGTTTACCTCCTTTTTCCCGGGCAAATTCCACGCCTGTTGCCATTCCGAAACGCACTTCGGTGCCGAAACGTTCGGCCTGCTTTTGCATGCGTTCCATGAGTTCGGGCCCTTGAATGCCTTCGGGAAAACCCGGATAGTTTTCCACATCGGTGGTGGTGGTCAATTGACCGCCCATTTCCATACCGGTGTAAACCACGGGTTTGTAACCGGCGCGGGCCGCATAAATGGCTGCCGTGTATCCGGCAGGGCCGGAGCCCAATATCAACACTTCGATATGTTCTTTGTCGCTCATAATCCTTTGATTTTTTCAGGCTGCAAATATACGATATTTTCCTGTCCCCCTGTTATTGGCCTTCCGGCGCTAAGGGTCAAATGCTAAACAAAAAGTTAACTCGATTTCGTTTTGCCGGGAACAAATTTAATTGCCGTGTAGTTTGTTCAGGTTCAAATTAAAATGTCCGTCGGTAATATGTTTTGTTCTCCCTGTTACATCACAGTATAAAGTCATTTCAAAACGTCCGCGCAACCTGCGTTTATCGGGCGAAACATAATCGATTTGGATGTAACCCGAACCCGGACGTGTTGTGTAGGCATAGGTTCGAAAATTACCGATGGAGTCCCTTTCTTCGCGGAACAAAACGGCACTGGTTCCGTCGGCATAGTCGCAAACAGGAAAATCGCCGTATCCGCATTCATAGCGGCCTACGTTAAGATTGGAAATCAACATGTATAAATCTTCGGAATCGCTCAGTTCCAAACCACCCGCATTGGCCGTTCCTTGCGGGCATAGATAATAGGAAATATCCGGAATGGTGAATTTTATCGAATGGATCGTTTTGGGGATTACCAAATGACCGTCTTCGTAATAATAAAGGGAATTCTCACCATAAGGCAATCCGTCCGCATTAATATTCATGGTAATTTTTTTCCAGCAGGAAACGAATAGAAATGATAGGAAAAGCAAGTAAACAAAAGGTAAAAATCGTTTCATTTCAGTGGATTTTTGTAACGAATCCAAAGCAAAAATTATACCAACTTTTCTAGTATTAAAGGTAGGCTGGCTAAATCTTATTTTGATGTGCCGGGCGAAATAAATTTTGATACGAAAGAGGGAGAAATCGATATTACGGGTTTGTATAAATCGTTACAAGTTTCGATCAAAGCCTGTGGTTCCAGGATTGGCGTCCATAGCAAGTAAATAATTGATGTTTCGACCGTTTTCTTTTCGATGAGGCGTCCGTTTATTACTAAATTTTTCTGCGCAAGAACAGGAACCGGTAATTTCTTTTTACCATTTCTTGTTCGATAGCCCGGAAATTATACTGTTTTCGTATTCCGTGCTTTTTGAGTTTGAGAAAAAGCGCCTAAAAGCATTTTTGCGCTAACGATAATTTTTTCGGATTAATAGACTTACACGGCCGATACCGGAAAGTTTAGGCGCTACCGGTTAAAAAAGCACCTAATTTATTGGTAGTCTTCATTCCTTTGGGATTAAATGAATAATTATTGAAATAGCTTTCTTTGTTTCCTTTTAACTTTCAATCACGATGTTCGAGCAATAAGAAACATTGCTCGACTTGGGTTGGGAAAGTTCGTTATTCCAAAGAGTTCATAAATCCTTTCCGGAAGCATTCGGTTTTACTTTTGACGGGCTCGGGACAATGCTCGGGGTCTTTTGATCATTTTAGTGGATACGGATAACTCCACAGACTTCTTTCCGGTGATTATTTTCAAAATACTTCCGAAAAGTATTCGTGAATCTATAATTTTACTAAATAATTTTTTCCATCTTTTTTATGGATATGATTCCGGCGCATCAAAATATGTTGGGTTTGTTGGATACGGGATAATTTGCAAATTGTTCTATAATCGGTCATTTGCTTTGTTGTCTTGTAAAAGTATAAGAATCTCCCGATTTGGAATTCAGTTCAAGCACAATAAGGTTTCCCTCTATTTGTTTGTTATAGGAATAAATTTTATCAGAGAAATAAAAATTATCATTGATGGAAAAAGTGATAGTTTTACTATCTGTATCAACTGTATAGGTAAAAAATATTTCTTTTCCCGTCGGTTCCTTGATTTTTCCGTTTCCTGTTACTTCAAATGTTATTTCAGGGCAAACATTACAATGGAGTAGGGAAAATTCAGTAATCATCCATTTCCCGACAAGGTAAGTATTCTTGGCGGTACTTGTTTTGTTACAGTTTAATGCCAATAAGATGATGATAAAAGAAATTGTTCTCATCATTTATTCTTTATGTTTCCGGTTTAGGGGTATGCAAAGGATTAGGCGCCTCTTTATTCTTTGTGAACATAATTCCTATCCATCGTATATGTATTAAAGAAGGTATATGACCATGGTTGTAAGCAATATACGAAATTTCTTTGTTTTGGTCGGCGGTTAAGTTGCCCTCGGAGGCAGGAGAAGCCGACGAAGCGGGTAGGGAGAATATTTGGATATTATTTTTTATCAAGTTTCTTTAATATTTGGATTTTTTCAGATAAAGATAATAATGAATCGTATTTCCTGCATTCCGGTAAATACTTAACTTTCCCACTAAAAAAATCTGCATCATAAACGGAAACCGATAAACCAAAAATAATATTCATTTTATATGTTTTTAAATCTTTAATGCGTTTCTTCTCGTAATCATGTTCTCCAAACTCGATAATGTAATAATTGGATACATCGGTGATATATGAAGTAATGTTTAAAATTTTATTAGTGTCCTTTTCCTTATATATATCTGCAATTTTATTGATAAAAAAAGCTCTGTCCTTTTTTTTCCAAGCTCGTTCATATTTTGTAATAGGGTCAAAATACATCAATATTAATACTGTTAAGGCAATAAAAAAAATAAAAATAACGCATCCAATTAGAATACGTTTAATAGAATGTAATGTCTTATTATTACCCATTTTTTGTTATTTTAATGTTGATCAAAATGTTGAAAATTCCATGATTTAGCTTTTTAGTCCTTAACTGTAATGTTAAATAAACCATCCAAATTGGCGTTGTAGTGTAATTCGCAGCGTTGAAAATTGCCTACACGTTTGTACCACTTGTTACCAAGGGCATCGTAGGTAAACAAAACTTCGCCGTTGTTCATTTGTACGTGCGTTGGCATATTGGCGTGGTTGTAAGTAATATACGAAATTTCAAATGATTATGAAATTTTGGGCAAAATATATATGATGTAAACAAACCATATAACAATTTTTGATATAAATATAATATAAATAAATCTGGAAAATTTTTCAGCTCCATTATACGCCATTAATAATTTTCGAGTTGTATTATCGATATAGAGTCTATTCATATCTTTAAATATTTCCGAAGTGATACTTTTCCTTTCTGAAAATGGATCATATACCCAGGGTTTATAATTATCATATATTTCGGGATAAAATTTAAATAAATGATACCCAGTTATGCTAATATAT
>JALWYR010000204.1 GCA_027003085.1 Flavobacteriales bacterium | reverse complement strand
TCCATCATCCTGGTGCGCGACACGTTGCCGCCCGTGGCTTCGATGTCGATAACGGCAAATTTCAAGGGCGTGCGTTTTGAAGTATTTTCCATTCGTCGTTTTCGGCCAATCGTCGCGCTATTACCGGGCGCAGGAGGGTTTTTTCGCGGCGCCGTTGCACAAAAGCCCGGGGCAGCGGGTTGGGAAGTGCTTCATTTTCCACCTGGTATTTGTTGGACCCGACAAGCACGTGTTTTCCGCTGTCGTAGGCGGTTTGTTCCTTAGCGGCCGCTTGGTCGATTTTGCGTTGCAGGATGCCCTTGTGCAGATGTTGGACATAGCCGCCGGCCGCTTGAATTTGCTCGAAAAGTCCGGCGGTTTTACGGGCCAAACGATCGGCCGTTTCTTCCAGGAAATAGCTGCCGCGGTGGGCACCGGCGTGGCGGGCAAAACTGGATTCGTGCCGTAGTAGCAACAATTGATTGATGGCAAGCCGTTGGCTGTCGTCGTTACGGGCAAAAAGATAATCGTAGGGCAAGTTGATGATTTCGTCGGCGCCGCCCATAACGGCGGCCATCATTTCCAGGCCGGTACGGAGCATGTTCATATACGGATCGCGCAGGGTTTTGTTGCGCAGTGTGGGGCGCACGCATAGTTGGGGTTCTTGCCCGAAAAGCCGGAACCACAGGTAACGGAAAGCCCGGAGTTTGGCTATTTCGGTCAGGTAGCGGGTGCCCACGGCCAGGCAGGGGCGAAAGCGGCTTATATCGAAATCTTTTCCGGCATACCAAGCCGCTTGGGCCAGTCCGTAGGCCATTTGTTGGACCATATTGGCGCCGGCGTCGGCCAGGTGCGCCAAATCGATTTCGATTGTGACCGAAGAATGTTTTTCCAAGAGTTTGTGCAAATGATGCAAATCGGTTTGTTCGCCCGAGCGCCAATTGCCGGTGCGGGTCAAATCGCCCAGGGGTGCGATGCGCAAATAGAATCCTTTTCCGGCCAAGGCAAATACACCGTCCCAATCCCGTCCGCGGGGATGCCAAATAAGGATATCACGAAATTCCGTTAGTGCGTCCGGTGTTTGGTTGTGGGACGGGGCAAAGATGTGCACCCTTTGAGCGCCATGTTCCACAAGAAAACGGATTTGTTCGTCCCGTGGGCTTTCGTCGAGCATAGCGGCAATGCGGAAGGCGGGTGTGGAGAAATCCGCATCCAAACCACGGAATTCGTCCCGGTGATAGAAGGGGCGTATATTGACACCTTCGGGTGTGGGGTTAATCAGTGTGGAATAATCCGCGCCTTTGAGGTCGGCTTGGATTTTTTGTTTCCACAGGCGGGCGTCCACCGGCGGAAAAAGGTCGAACAGCTTATCGTAGGTTTCGTGGTTCATCGTTTCAAACTGTCGGGGCGATTAATCAAGTAAATATCTTCATTTTTTTTGCGCAGATAAAAGGTTTTGCGTGCGTATTTTTCCAGGTAATCGTAGTGGTCGAAATGTTGGAGGAGGTTTTGGTTTTCGCGTATTTCGCGGGCCAGCCGTTGGTTCTCGGCGCGCAGATTGCGTATTTCGCGGTTGAGTTTCCGCTGGTAAAGCACCGAATCGTTGTCGAAAACCAGCAGAAATATAACACCGATGGTTACCAGCAACCACAGTGTTCGTTTGGCATCGAGCCAAGCGTTGAGTTTGGTTTTAATTTCGTCCGGTTTGTTCATAGGTTTCGTTGCGCAGGTTGTGGTTGATCACGCTTTTGATCACTTCGATGGCGGTTTCGTTGCGCCGATCGTTGGGAATGATAATGTCGGCATAGGATTTGGTGGGTTCGATGAATTGCTCGTGCATGGGTTTGAGCGTGGTTTGGTAGCGGGTAAGCACTTCGTCCACCGAGCGTCCGCGTTCGGCGATGTCGCGACGGATGCGGCGGATAAGCCGTTCGTCGGCATCGGCGTGGACAAAGATTTTAAGGTCGAACAAATCACGGAGCCGCGGGTCGGTAAAAATAAGGATGCCTTCCACAATCATCACGCGTTTGGGGTGGGTGAGAATGCTGTCGCCGGTGCGCGTGTATTTGATAAAGGAATAGACGGGTTGTTGGACGGCTTGGCCGTTTTTGAGCCGTGTCAGGTGCTCGTAGAGCAGGTCGAAATCAATGGCGCGCGGGTGGTCGAAGTTGAATTTGGCCCTTTCTTCGAGGGGCAGATGGTCCAAGCTGACGTAGTAGTTGTCTTGCGGGATAATACCGATGTCGTCGGTTCCCAGGGCTTTGACAATTTTATTGACCACTGTGGTTTTTCCGCTGCCGGTTCCCCCGGCAATGCCGATGATAAACATAGCCGTTTAGGTTTTTACAAAGTTAGGCAAAAAACCGCCTCGGGCAAAGGGACGGGCGGATGTTTGGTGGCGGGGGAGGATTTTTTGGGCGCCCCGGCGCTCGGGTTCGGCGGCTTCGCCAACGCCAATCGCTTCGGCCGTCGGAGCGTCCTTGCGCTTGGCGTGCCGAACACCGGCGCCGTCGGGCTGTCCGCTCCAATGGCCCTTGGGCAAAGCCGGTTTTTGTATAGCCGGCACCGGAGTCTTCTTGTCGAAGCGGCGAAGCCTCCGCTGCCGGCACAAAAAAGGCGTCTTGCCCTGCGGGCCATAACCGCTTCCATCCCTGGCGCATTTTTTATTTGCTTCCTCCTAAAATAAACATCATAACCAATTCAAAATCAATTGAATATTATTGAAAAAGAAAAACTTCTTCGGGTTGTTGTGCTTATTGCTTTTTTTCATTACAAAAACCGGAGTTTTTATAATATTTCCGGTTATCGTAAAAAACTTTTTTAAATTGAAAATAATAAGGTTCTGAATTGTACGGATGCAATGGATACAAGCTTCGTCCCTTTTTTAAAAATTTGGTAATAGGGTCAACCAATGTATCCATATTCGAGACATAACCATAAGATGTAAATGAGATTGAAAAAAAATTATTTGTTGTATCCTTAATGTTATATGCTGTCCAAACAAAAAAGTCTCGTATTAAAAATTTTTTAATAGATTGATGAGGAATGCACAAAGAATCGGAATTGGAATTGTATACTTTTTTGTCATTTATTATCACCTCAAATCCAAAGGTTGTGTCGGGAAACTGTACTTTGAAACAGGTTTTATCAGTATTTTCAATAAATTTTTCTTCAATATGTGCCAGAGAATCAAATGAATATTTCACTTGGGGTGATATGATATCAACAATGACGGTGTCACCGGAACGTTTCCAGTAACCGTAAACATATTCCGGCCTTGAATACATGCCGACATACTTTTCGATATATCTTCCGTCCCGGCAAAATTTCTCATAATAAAAATTGTCAACATTGTGATAAATATAAGTTCCGGAAACACTACAACCTGAAACTAATGAAATGAAAGTTGTTATGGAGAGAAACAACGAAAAAGGTTGTAATACCAAGCGGTTTTTTATATTTCGTAGCACGTTTTTCATTTTTTGATATGATATAATCAATGCGTAAAAACGTAGTAAAGGATATTAAAACCCATTTGCAGCGCTTGCAGGTGTTTTTCGGGCGGGTCGTGGTGCACTTCGTAGCTTTCCCAACCATCGCCCAGGTCGGTTTCGTAGGTGTAGAGCAATGCCAGGCGCCCGTTGATAAATATGCCAAAGGCCTGTGGCCGCTTGCCGTCGTGCTCGTGGATTTTGGGCAGTCCGTTGGGAAAGTCGAAACGGTTGTGGAACAGTTCGAAATCGGCGGGGAGTTCTTGCAGCGTCCGGTCGGGAAAAATTTGGGCAATGGCTTGGCGGGCGTAAGGGTCCATACCATAGTTGTCGTCGATGTGGAGAAATCCGCCGCTTTCGAGGTATTTACGCAGGTTGGCGGCTTCGGCCGGGGTGAACCAAATACGGCCGTGCCCCGTGGCGTGGATGTAGGGATAATTGAAAATATCGGGGCTGCCGGGCGTTACCACGGCTTGTTCGGGGTCGAGGGCCAAGCCGTTTTGGCGGGCAAAAGCAATCAAGTTGGGCAACGATGTGCGTTGGTTGGCATACCAATCGCCGCCACCGCCGTAGTGCAAAAGCGCCAGTTGTTGGGCCACGGT
>JALWYR010000203.1 GCA_027003085.1 Flavobacteriales bacterium | reverse complement strand
CATAGTAGTATTCCGAACCCACATTGTAGGAAGCATCGGCATAGACATAAAATTTTCCCCGTGGATAATATACCGAAACCGAAGGGCCGTATAAATGCCTTCCCATTGGCGAATAATAATATTGCGATTTGTAGGCATAATCAAGATATGAATATGAAACACCCACAGTTGTTTTCGGCATATTGAACAATTGATAGGTTAGCCCGGCACCATAGCCCGTATGCGGATTGACATCTTCTTCGTAGCGGTCGTTCGGCACGTCCATAATCGGTTTTTTGTCCACCACGCCGTAAAGATAATTGACCGACAATTTAAACTTCCGGTATTTGATTTGTAATTCGTCTTGCGCTTCGGTTTGTCCAACATTGTTCCAATAATAAAAATAATCGTAGCCGCCTTGCAAAGTGTTGCTAATGTCAAAACCACCGAGCGTATAGTTGATTCGCCAAGCCAATCCGTAGGACGAAAATTTGCTATCTGCCACCGTATATCCTGCATATACATCCACTTTGTGGTGTTGCGTCAGGTAACTGACTTTGGCAAAAGTATTGTCATATAATCTGACCGTATCGCCCAGGTTGGTATTGACAAAATCACGGTTCGAATAATCCAAAAGCACCCCTGCCGATACATTAATATTATTAGTCAAGCGTTTTGAAATGCCGTAACGTTGAATAAGCGCATCGATATTGTAATTTTCTTCCTGTTCGTTGACAAATGAAATTTTTCCGGTTAATTGATATTTCAAGTTCTTTTTTATTTCTTCGTATTCCTTACGAATAGGCATTTCGTCCGGGTCCAAAGCAATAGCTTTTTTATAATATATCAAAGCCGTATAAGGTTTTTCCATCCAATAAAACATTTTGCCGATACCTTGCCAAGCTTCCGAATAAGTGTCGTCTATCTCCAAAATACGATTGTAGGTATCAATGGCTTTTCGCAATTTTCCCTGCCAAGAATATGCTTTTGCCAATTTAAGATACAGGGGCACATAATCCGGCAACAATGCAATGGCTTTTTGAAACATTGCTACGGATTTATCAAGCTTGTCGGTCATCATATACACCTGCCCCAAGCCCGATAATGCTTCCACATCCGTTGTGTCGTTCCGGAGAATTTCTGCGAATAATTTTTCGGCTTTTTTATAATCTTCGGTTTTCAAATACAGGCGTGCCAGTGCCAGGCGCGCATCGTAATCGTCCGGTTGCGTGTTCAATATTTTGGCATAGTATTCAATGGCCGTTTTGTAGTCGCCGTTTTCTTTGGCTTCGTAACCTTTTTGTCGCCATTGTTCCGTGTCTTGCGCTTTAACTACAAAGCTAATCAACATCATTAGCATCAAAAATCCTTTTCTTTTCATCATAATTTTTTTGAGTTAATTATTTTAAATTCCTTTTCGTTCAAATTTACGCCAATCGTGGTTTTTTCGTATAAAATTTTTCAAGCCGTCCAATTGTGCGGCAATTTTAAAAAACGAATAACTGAATTCGGACAAAATACCCGTAATCAACAGCCACAACCAGTCTTTAAAACTTTTATACCGCAAGGCATTCCGGGTGGTTTCGGTATGTTTTTCGCTCCAATATTCCAACAGCACCGTGATGCTGCTCATAATGATAGCCGTAGTCAACAAAATGCCGGCGAGCAATAATAATACCCACTTGGTATTAAACACCCCGTAGTATCCCGCTACCACAATAAAAATCAAAGATAAAACTTTCATTATGGGCGATAACAATTCGAAAAAGAAATAATAGGGCAATGCCAACATGCCCGTTACGCCGTATGAGGGTTCAAAAATGGCGCTACGGTAAATAGCCAAGGTTTCCGCCAATCCTTGGTGCCAACGCGAACGTTGCCGGAACAAAGAGCGTGCATTATCGGGCACTTCCGTCCACAGAACGGCTTCGGGCACAAACACCGCTTTGGCTTTTTGTTTCAAGTCTCGTTTATATTTCCACAAGCGCACCACAATTTCCATATCTTCGCAAACGGTTTGTTTGCCGCTACCCACATTTTCCAAAACATAAGGCGACGTATTTATTTTTGTCAAAAAGCCGCCCACATGGAGCAAATCCTGTTTTTTGAACAGCGAAAAAGCACCGGACATAATTAGCAAAGCATTGATTTTACTCAACCCGATACGCGAAATCATAAAAGATTTAATGTATTCGTTGATTTGCCATTGCACCCAAATATTCTTTGGCACACGAGCACTTTGCACACGGTTTTTGACGATGCTCACATCGTTGGCTACGGCTAATTGTCCGCCGGTAACAATGGTCTCGGGATTGTCAATAAACGGACTGACTACCTCCTTCAAAGCATCGGGATCCAAAACCGAGTCGGCGTCAATGGTGCAGATATATTTACCTGATGCATAGTTAATTCCGGCGTTGATGGCATCGGCTTTGCCACCGTTTTCCTTATCCAAAATAAGTAAGTTTCGATGGTTATTCAACCGGTATGCAGCACGTAATTTCATGGTATTGATGGCATCCGGCGGTTCGTCGAGTTCCACTTTTTCCACATCAAAATGTTCTAAAACCCTTTGCATCGTCCGGTCTTTCGACCCGTCATTGACCAAAATAACCTGATAATCAGGATAATCCAACTCCAAAAGATTTTCGATGCAAGTGATAATCGAAACTTCTTCGTTATACGCCGGCACGATAATGGAAATGGGGTGTTGTGTAAAATTGTGTGGCTTTCGGGATAGCGGTTTTTTGCTTCTAACAAAGTAGTAAAACAATGCATACGCATACAACAGCACATCTATGACCAAATATGCGGTAAAATAAATGATGAAAATCTTTTCTATGATGCGCAAGGCGTAATACATCTACTTTTTCTTTTTGATTATGATTTTATTGCCGGGTAATGCTTCCAGCAGAATTTCTCCCTTTGTGTTTGAATATATTTTTTCCTTTCCGCCTATATTGACCTTAACCTTTTGCCAGGGCAGTTTAACCCTGATTGTCAGCGGATCATCATAAACCTTGTCTAATTTCGATTGCAATTTAATCACATACCTGCCAAAACACCGGTGCGTTTTGAGTTTAACGGCTTCGCGTTCCACAATATATTTACCCACATCCTTTACCGGTGCCACCCAATAATTTTTTTGTGCCAACATTTGCATCTGCTTGTCAAAAGTTGCCGGATAGAGCGAATAGGTGTTCCTGACTTTGTGATATTCCAAAATACGCATTTCCTTGCTTCCTTTCGGAAACAGATGATGATACATCAAAATAAGCCATTTGCCGTGCGCTTGTGCCAACCATTTTTCAAACCCGGACAGGTTTGGTGTGGTATCGTTTAATATGGCGCGAGATTTAAGCAACAAAAGATTATCGGGAATGGGCTTGTTGCAGGAATCACCACCCGTTCTTCCGAAACTGAAACCGGCTTTCCGAGCCGCAAGGGCGGTTTTTTTGTTGGCAAAAGAGTAGGGATAATGTATGGTGTAACACGTATCTCCGGTTTGTTGCTCAATCAGCGTTTTGTTACGTTTCATTTGTTTTGCCAAAGTGTCCAAAGGCAAACGCCGGTCGTAGCGCCTATGCCGGTAGCCGTGCGATGCAATTTCATTGCCGGCTTTGTGCAACTGCCGGATTTGTTGCCAACCCATTTTTTTGATTTCAAAATAGCCGGGTTCGGCGGAATAGGTTGCCTGTTCTTTTGTCCATTCGCCTACCAAACTAAATGTGGCCTTAAAACCGTATTTTGACAAAACCGGATAGGCATATTCGTATTGCGAGTAGGAAGCATCGTCAAACGTAATGGATACTGCCGCCGCTTTGTCGTCCTTCCAAGTGCAAATTTCGGCCGAAAATTTTTGCGCCGTCAATTCATTTGACCACCACAAAAACATTGATATTAAAATTATTCGCTTCATAGTTCCTGTTTTGAAACATTGTTTTGCAGACAACTAAAACTGCAACTCAAACTTTTGATTACCACCGGCATCAAATATCAGATAATAATTCTTTTCACGCTTGACAATACGATATGCGGTTTCGGTAAGGACATTTTCAGGTTTTTGCGGTAGCTTGATGCTCAATCCTTCTATTGCGGA
>JALWYR010000202.1 GCA_027003085.1 Flavobacteriales bacterium | reverse complement strand
CCAATGTGGATTTCCTGCGCCAACTGGAACGCGAAAGCCGCCGCAGCCGCCGTTTGCGACGTTATATACTTTTGGCTGTTCGCTTGCTGATTTTGGCACTGCTTGTCCTGGCTTTTGCCGGGCCTTACATTCCTGCCGGACAAACTGACACACCGCGCGAAATGTGGCTTTACCTCGACCGTTCGCCCCTTGCCGCCTACCGGAGCGGAACACAAAGCATTGCCGGCGAACTGGATGCCAAAGCCCGTGAAATCATCCGGCAAAGTCCCGAATGGCACACGATCGATGCTTCGGGAAGGGTGCAAAAATTATCGTCCGGCGATTGGCTACGCCAATATGCCGGAAATGCCACTGGCTGCCTGACCACCCCACCCGGACTAATCCTTCAACGCATCAACCGCTACGACACTTTGCCAAAGAAAATCTTTTTTCTTTCCACCGGACACGGATTGGACAGCAGTATCCGTAAATTTTTGCTTCCGCAAAACGAATATTTTTTCTACATCCGTTCGCCCCGGGAATATATAAACACCTCAATCGACACCCTTTATGTGTCCGGTGCCGGCGAACAAACCTACCGCCTGGCTTGTGTGCTGCGCCGCTATGGCCCCGCAACCCGTACGGCGATAAGCTTGGAAAGCGGCGGACACCTACTGGGCAAACAAAGCGTAACGCTTGCCGCCAATAGTATTGACACCATTTATTTTCATATCGACAAACAGGTTGGCGCTCCCCGCGCAATGGTGCGCACCGCTTCCGACGGCCATTTGTCCTGGGACGACAAATTGTATTTCAGTTTACCTCCACTGCAAAAACCGCATGTTTTGATCGTGGCCGACAGCATTCCCGATTATTGGAAAAAACTGTGGGAGGTCATCGATGTGCATTGGGAACAGGCCAAGCCCGGACATATTCCCTACGAGCACGGCGAAAAATACGATTTGGTCGTTGTTCGTGGTTGGAAAAATTTTTTGCACCGCAACCAATTGGCCCAACGGTTTTCGCAGGCGGTATTGGTTTTTGTCCCTTCGGGACAACCCACCGACGACCTTAGGTTTTTCGGCTCCCCGGCACAGGCCGATACCACCCGGCTCCAAGTTTCGGGCATCCGTTGGCGCGATCCGGTTTTCCAAGGCATGTTTAGCAAGCGTCCCCAAAGGGTTTTTACGCCCTTTACCGCCTTACATTACATAATACCGGCTGCATCTTCCCGCACACCTTTGCTGCTCGAAAACGATCACCCGTTTCTGACACGGCAAGGCCGGTGGTGGATTTTTCTCGGAGCCATCGACGAACCCTATGGCAATTTTTACCTTTCGCCCCTGATGAGCGGCCTGTTTTACCGCTGGGCCCATGGCGGCGGGCCGGATAAATCGCTCTATGATTATTGCACGGATCATTTGGTTATCGATGTGCCCGCTCCTTCCGACGAAACACCCGTTCGTTTACTACATGGCACCGAAAGCCGGATACCCTACCAGGAAATACACAACGGCAAGCGGCGTCTTTACCCCGGTGTGCACCATCTTCAACCCGGCCTCTACGCTTTGGTTCACGGAAACGATACGCTGGGCTTCCGGGCCTTGAACATCGACCGGAGTCTTGCCCGAAGTCCGTTTTCCCAAACCGGATTTAATGACTTGCCCGAAAATGCTTACCTGCTTTCCGGCATCAAATCAACAACCCTTACCCATAGTGCAAAAGACTTTACACGCCTTTTCCTTTGGTTGGCCTTGGCATTCGTTTTGGTCGAAATACTGATATTGCGGTTATGGAAACCCTCCTGAAAATCGTGGCAATGCCCTTGGCTTGGCTGGTGGGTGGTATACTCCGGCTGCGACATTTTTTGTATGATGCCGGCTTGTATAAGATTTACCGGCCTTCGCTTCCGGTGATTGCCGTAGGCAACCTGCAATTGGGTGGCGCCGGGAAAACGCCCATGACCGAGTATTTGATACGTTTGCTCAAAAATGATTACCGCACAGCCGTGCTAAGCCGTGGCTATAAACGCCGCACCAAGGGTTTTGTCATGGCCGGCAAGGATACTACCCCCCTGAGTTTGGGCGACGAACCCTTCCAATTTTACCGGAAATTCGGCAGCGAAATAGTGGTGGCCGTGGACGAAAACCGCGCACGCGGTATCCGCTTGCTTCAACATCACGTCAATCCGCAAGTGATTCTTTTGGACGATGCCCTGCAACACCGCCGTGTGGAAGCCGGACTGAAAGTTTTGCTTACCCCTTTTCACCGGCCGTTTGTCTATGATCGACTTTTTCCCGCGGGACGGCTACGCGACCTCAAAATCAGGGCCCGCAACGCCGATATTATTGTTATTACAAAAACCCCACCCAATGCTACCGCCGGCCGGAAAAAATCTTTGCTTAGCGCCCTGGAAAAATACGGCAAACCGGTTTTGTTTGCTTCCATTGTTTATGAAACGCCACGTGATGCGGCCGGAAAGGAAATTCCTTGGGAAATTTGGCAAAAAGAACCTTTCCTGCTAATCACCGGCATAGCCGACGCCAAACCGCTTATGGATTATTTAAAATCCAAAAACTTGAAATTTAGCCACCTGAAATTTCCCGACCATCATCACTACGACAAACATACCCGGGAACACATCCGCAAACAAATTCATCGCTTGGGTGCCAAACGCATCCTTACGACTGAAAAAGATTTCGTAAAATTGCAGGAAGGATTTCCCGCTGCGGCCTATGTGCCCATACGTTTTGCGTTGGAATCCGGTGATGAAAAACTTTTAAAACATTTGATTTATGAGCAGATTAAATCCACAAAATCTTTATGACAAAGCCCGTGAAACCGCCGACCGGCTTTTGGACCTGGCCGACCAAATTCCCGAATACGGCATCGTTTTGGGAAGCGGTTTGGGCACATTGAGCGAAGACATCCAAATCGACGACGAAATTCCCTATGGCGAAATTCCCAATTTCCCCGTAAGCACCGTAAAAGGACACAAGGGCTCCTTGATTCTGGGCTGGCTCGAAGGAAAATATGTGATGGCCATGAACGGCCGGTTTCATTATTATGAAGGTTACAATATGTATGAAGTAACCTTTCCCGAACGGGTGATGAAATTGATGGGCATCAACAAACTGATTGTTTCCAATGCATCGGGCGGTGTAAATACCAATTTTCGCATCGGCGATGTGATGATTATCAAAGATCATATCAATTTCTTTCCCGAACATCCCCTTCGTGGTCCCAATGATGAGCGCTTCGGACCGCGCTTTGTCAATATGAGCGAACCGTATAGCCGAAAAATGATCGAAATCGTAGAAAATTACGCCCGCGAACGCGGCATCCAATTCCGCAAAGGTGTTTATTTGGGCTTGCAAGGCCCCACCTTCGAAACCCTGGCCGAATATCAAATGGTGCGAGCCATGGGCGGTGATGCCGTGGGCATGAGCACCGTGCCCGAAGTCATTGTGGCCAAACACATGGGTATGGAAGTATTCGGCATTTCGGTCATCACCGATTTGGGCGACGAAGATTTTATCAAAAATGTCAACCACCAGGAAGTGTTACAAGAAGCCAAAAAAGCCGAACCCGTGGTTCGCGAATTGGTGCGCGCATTGGTAAAACGCTACTGATTTTATTGGTAATATAAATTGCTTTTATAAGATTATTACGCATATTGATAGGCAAACCCGTTGGGTTTGCCTTTTTTCTATTTAAATTTGTTCTAAATAAAAAACGAAACAAAATGTTCAAACTTCCCGATTTACCGTATGCATATAACGCGCTGGAACCTTATATTGACGAAGCCACCATGCGCGTTCACCACTTGGGTCATCACCAAGGATATACCAACGGCCTGAATGCCGCTATCGAAGGAACGCCCTTTGCAGGCAAATCCATCGAAGAAATTTTGGGTTCCATTTCACCCGGCGACACCGCCATTCGTAACAATGGCGGCGGTTATTGGAACCATTTGCTCTATTGGCAAATCATGTCGCCCAACGGAGGTGGCGAACCTTCCGGTGCATTGAAAAAAGCCATCGACAAGCATTTCGGTTCCTTTGCCGACTTCCGGGCCGCCTTCAAAAAAGCCGGTTTGGGCCGTTTCGGTTCC
>JALWYR010000201.1 GCA_027003085.1 Flavobacteriales bacterium | reverse complement strand
GCGCCGGCGTTCGGGGCGCCGCAGGCGGGCGGAGGCCCGCGGCGGATGGCCGGACGTTGGAACCGGGTTTATCAGCGCCCCGCCCCCGCGGCGAAGCCGCGGGGGCGGGGCGTATTGATTTCCAATCGAATACGACCGGCCATCCGCCCGGCGCGCTGGTGCGCGCCGCGGCGGCGCCACGGGTTCCGCTTCGGCCGGTGGAACGCCCTCGCGGAAACCCGTTTCCTCCCGGCGTTGCAGCAGCCATCATTTTATGCTTGCTGCAACGCGCAGGCGCCCGCCGGGCTGTCCGCTCAAATGCGGCTCGGGCAAGGCCGGTTTTTGTAAATCCGGCGCCGTGGTCTCTTCCTCCGGGAGCCCCCGCCGCCGGAACAAAAAGGCGTCGCTTCAAGTATGAAATGTGGAAAAAGTTGCAGTTATTTTTGTCGAGAACAAAGCCGGCAATCCGAAGGTATAGCCGTAGCTATGGCAAGGATTGTCAATGCCGTTATCGGCAAAAAGAACAAAACTTGGTTGGATATTTTATGCTTGAAGCGACGCCTCCGCCCTACCCTTCACCGCATAACCGCTCCCATCCCTGGCGCGGGTTTATAAAGCTCACAACCCTTGTTTACACTTCTCCATGCCGGACGAGTAGGCATTGATGGTTTTTTTTCGGAAAAAGGCACGATTTTTGATTGTAATTTTTTGAATATAAACCCCTTGCGCTATGAATAAATCCTTGTTCATCTTATTCCTGCTTGCTGTTTTGCCTTCCGTTCAATCTTGCAAAAAAAAGGAAACATCCGAACCTACGGCCAAGGAACTCATCACCCGCGACGATTGGACTTGGGTAAGGTTCGAATTTTACGACAACAACGGTAACCTTACCAGCGAAACCGAACCGCATACCAAATGGGTTTTTGCCCCTTCGGGCGACTATTATATTTATGACCTGGGCGGTACCATCTACCGGTACGGGATCTGGCAATTATTGGATAACGACACCAAAATCCATATCATCGAACATTCGGGTTCCTACGATTATACCTTCGACATCGAAACCCTGACCGATTCCAAATTTACTTTGGCCTATACCGTCAGCACCGGCCATGGTTCTTATTATTTTGAACGATAATTTGATGCTATGGAAAATTAATATTTTATGACTTTTATCATATTTGTTTAACGATGTGTTTAATAATTTTAAAACGAATTGTAAAATCATTTAGCTATGAAAAAATTTGTTGTTCTTTTGTTGGCTCTTGCGTTGATTCCTTCCATCCAATCCTGTAAGAAGAAGGAAGAACCTAAGCCTTCTGCAAAGGAGTTGCTCACCCAAGATGCTTGGTATCATTTTAAAAACGAAACTTATGATTCCAATGGTAATTTAACCAATTCCCAAACAAGAAATAATAAAATGGTGTTTGCTCCCTCAAATGACTATTATTATTACAACAATACCGGTCAAATTAGTGAGTACGGAACATGGCGCCTTACGGATAATGACACTAAAATCGAAATGTTAGAACATAGTGATACACAAGCTGCAAGTTTTAATATCGATAAGCTTACCGAAAGTGAATTTACAATATCCATTGCTTTCGGTTCTGTTAAGTATGTTTTGTATTTCAAAAGATAATTTCTTGCATCAATTGCATTTGATAAAAAAGACTGCCGGAAAGGGCAGTCTTTTTTTATTATTATGACAAAAGTTGAAGGATGGTTGATTATTTCTAATAAACAATAATCAATGCTCATGCCCGCTTCCTTCGCCCATCAGCATAAAAGCACCGTAGGTCAATACTTGGGCATCCTTGGGCAAGTCCGTTAGCAATTCCGTATATCCTTCGTAGGTTTCGCCACGCTTTACTTCCACAGGTTCCAGGATGAATTTGTCCTTTTCCTGCTTTTTCAGAACCAAAACATACCATTTACCGTCTTTTTCCACAAAACTTTCTTCGGGCAGGGCGGGTTTCATTTTTTCGCCGGTGATGATTTTGGCATCCACAAACATGCCCACCGGATAGTTGTTTTTATGCTCCTCGGGATGTCCGTGCACACGCACGGTTCGGGTGCCGGGATCCACTTCGTAACCTATCAGGTGAACCGTAGCTTTGTGAACCGTAGCGGGATTTTGTGTGAACCGGAAAAGGATTTTTTGGCCTTTTTTGATTTTCAGGGCATCTTTTTCATACACGTTCAGTTCCACATGCACATGCCCGGGATTGATAATTTCCATAATGGGATCGTGTGGCTCCACACGGCTTCCGGTTGATACGTGAATTTTGGACACATAGCCCCGGATTTTTGTTTTTACCGGCAACACCGAGCGGTAATGTCCTTTCATCACTTCGGCAGGCGACATGCCCAATAATCGTAATTGTTTTTCCAATGCGCCGGCTTCGGCCACTGCGGCTTCATACCGGCTTTTGGTTTCTAAGAATTTTTTCTTGGAGGTGATGTTTTCTTCATACAATGTTTGGGTGCGCTCAAATTCGTTTTTCAAAAAATCCAAGCGGGTTTTGACTTCGGCATAATTTTTTTGAATTTCCACAAATTCGGGATTTTCGAGCCACACCACAGCCATGCCCGGACGAACGGAACTTCCTACCAACAAATCCAACTTCTTCACAGTTCCGCCGTAGAACGAACTGATGATTTCCCGGTTTTTGGGCGGCACGTCGATTTGGCCTGTGGCCGTAACGGTTTCCTCAAAGGTTTTCATTTCGGGTTTTCCCCATTTCATTTTGTTGAATTCGAATTGTTCACGGGTCAAAACAATATGTTCGTGTTCGTCGTGATGCTCATCCTGCCGGGCCATTTCTTCATCGTGTTCACCGTCCTTTCCGGTTTTGTTGGGATTGCATGATAACAGGGTCAGTATTAAAACAGGTAGAAAAATCAGAATGTTGGTGTTGAATATTTTTTTCATTGTCATCATTTTTTTAAAGGTTTAAGAAACGTAACTGGATTTGCGATTGATTGTAGCGATACAGTTCATCCCAATATTTCATCAGGATACGCGAAGCGTTTTCCATGCTTTGAATATATTGGAAATAGTCAATTTCACCCGACTTGTAACTCTTTTCGGCGGTTTGCAGGATGGATTGCGCCAAGGTTTTTCCTTGGGTTTGATAATAATTCCAGCTTTTTTCCCGCAGTTTTTTTTCGTTCAACAGGTTTTCATGCCGGGTTTTCAATTGCCATTGGACGGCTTCTTTGCGAAAACGATATTCTTCGGCTTGGAAATTCAGGGCTTTGATTTTGGCCCGCTTGCCTTGAAAGAACAAAGGAATTTTGACGCCCACCGATAGCAATTGATAGTTACCCGGAAACACCGTGTTGCTTCCCCATCCGTAGCTCAATTCCACCGAAGGCCACAAACTGCGCTTGCCGGCCCGGGCTTGAAATTTCTTGGCTTGATACAAAAGTTCGTATTGGCGTGCCAGCGGATGATTTTCCGGCTTAAAGTCATCCCAATGCAAGGCCTCCGGCTCAATGATTTTGACGCTTATGTCATCCGTTCCGGTGGTCTTTTTCAATTCCGCCAGCAGGATTTTCAGGTTTTTGTTCCATTTTTCGGCTTCGAGCGACCATTCTTGGCTTTTGGCTTCGGCGGTGATTTTTTCCAAATAATTACTTTCACCCAGTTCAAACTTTCGGGCGGCTTGCCGGGCGAATTCCCGGTATAAACTATCCATCCGTTTGGCCACCAGCCATTTCCGGTAGGTGGTTTGATAGGCATAGTAGTTCAGGTACAAGTCCCTTAGAATACACCGTTTGGTGTTTTCGGCTTGGAAAGCGGCGACTTGTGCTTCGGCATCATACCATTTGCGGCGGGCCGTATATACCCAAGGCATTTCGATTTCTTGCGAAATGTTCCACACGCGGAGCATTCCGTCGGGTTCGGTGATGCGGTCTTTTTCCCATTCCACGCCCACGGAGGTTTTGTCCCACTCCCAAGCGGTTCTGACGGTTGCCTTTTTGGAACGGGTCATCATCCGGTCGGCTTGGAGGGCGGGATTGTTTTCCAAGGCCAATTTTTCCAATTGCTTCAAATCCATTCCGCCGTTTTGGGCACGGCTCATTTGCGGCACCCACAAGAAAAGGAAAAACAAAAG
>JALWYR010000200.1 GCA_027003085.1 Flavobacteriales bacterium | reverse complement strand
TGTTCTTTTTGCCGATAACGGCATTGACCATCCTTGCCATAGCTACGGCTATGCCTTCGGATGGCCGGCTTTGTTCTCGACAAAAATAACTGCAACTTTTCCCATATTTCATACTTGAAGCGACGCCCTTTTGCGCTGCCGGCAGGGGCTCGCAGCGCAAGAGACCTTGGCGGCGGCAACGCAAAAACCGACGCACCCGAGCCGCATTTGAGCGGACAGCCCGGCGGGCGCGGCCGGGCGTTGCAGCAAGCATATAATACTCACACCAAGTTTTGTTCTTTTTGCCGATAACGGCATTGGCAACCCTCGCCATAGCTACGGCTATACCTTCGGATTACCGGCTTTGTTCTCGACAAAAACAACTGCAACTTTTCCGACATTTTACGCTTGCTGCAACGCCGTGAGGAACAGCCGGCGTGAGCGTGCTTCGTCATCGCGAAACGACGGCAGAAGCGCCGCCGCGGCGCGCACCGGCGCGCCGGGCGGCTGGCCGGACGTATCCGGCTGAAAATCAATACGCCCCGGCCCGCGGCGAAGCCGCGGGCCGGGGCGTCGATAAATCCCGTTCCAACGTCCGGCCATCCGCCGCGGGCATCCGCCCGCCGGCGGCGGCCCGAACGCCTGCGGCCGGGCGCCCTAAACCTATTTATCACGCTCCGAATAACGCAAGCGCCCAAGGAAACATCCGAAACTGATATTTTTCAGTTTTTCGTCAAAATAATGTCATAATTTACACGGGATAAAAAATGTGATATTATGAACAAGGAAAAACGTGTGTATGTTTTTACTTCGCAACGGGTGGACGGGGATGCCACCATGCGTAATTTGTTGGGTGGTAAAGGAGCCAACCTGGCCGAAATGCGCCGCATCGGCGTTCCGGTGCCGCCGGGTTTTACCATCACCACCGACGTAAGTACCGAATACGAAAAACTGGGCCGCGATAAAATTATCGAACTGCTTCGCCCCGAAGTGGAAGAAGCCATCCGGATGATTGAACAGGACATGGGCGCCCGCTTCGGCGACCCCGAAAATCCGCTGCTGTTGTCGGTGCGTTCGGGTGCGCGCGTGTCTATGCCGGGCATGATGGACACGGTGCTCAACCTGGGACTGAACGACCAAACCGTGGAAGGCCTGGCCCGCAAAACCGGTAACGAACGCTTTGCCTGGGATTCCTACCGTCGATTTGTACAAATGTTTGGCGATGTGGTGTTGGGCATGAAACCCGAATCCAAGGAAGACATCGACCCTTTCGAAGCCATCATGGACCGGCTCAAAGAAGAAAAGGGCTACACCTCCGACACCGACATGACCACCGATGACCTCAAATACCTGGTCAAGGCCTTCAAGCAAGCCATCAAAGACCAAACCGGCAAAGATTTTCCCGACGACCCTTGGGAACAACTCTGGGAAGCCATCCTGGCCGTATTTCGCAGCTGGAACAACGAACGGGCCATCACCTATCGTGAGCTTAACGGCATTCCGCACGACTGGGGAACGGCCGTGAATGTACAAGCCATGGTATTCGGCAATATGGGCGATCATTCGGCCACCGGCGTGGCCTTTACGCGCGATGCCGCCACGGGCGAAAAAATCTTTAACGGCGAATACCTGATCAACGCCCAAGGCGAAGACGTGGTGGCCGGTGTGCGTACGCCGCAGCAAATCACCCTCGAAGGTTCGCGCCGTTGGGCCCGCCTGCAAGGGATTAGCGAAGAAGAACGCAAGGCCAAATACCCTTCGCTCGAAGAAACCATGCCCGAACTCTACAAGCAACTCTACGACATCCAACACCGGCTGGAACAACACTACCGCGATATGCAGGACTTGGAGTTTACCATCCAGGAAGGCAAACTGTGGCTCCTGCAAACCCGCAACGGCAAGCGTACCGGTATGGCCATGGTCAAAATTGCCATGGACATGCTCGACGAAGGCCTGATTAGCGAAGAAGAAGCCCTGCTGCGCGTGGACCCCGAAAAACTGAACGAACTCCTCCATCCGGTGTTCAACCGCGACAAAATGAGCCAAGCCCGCGTGATTACCAAGGGCTTGCCCGCTTCTCCGGGCGCAGCTACGGGCAAAATCGTATTCTTTGCCGACGAAGCCGAAAAACTGGCCGCCCAAGGCGAAGACGTTATCCTGGTGCGTATCGAAACCTCGCCCGAAGACTTGGCGGGCATGCATGCGGCCAACGGCATCCTGACCGCCCGCGGCGGAATGACCTCGCATGCGGCCGTAGTGGCCCGCGGTATGGGTAAAACCTGTGTGGCCGGCGCCGGCGAATTGAATATAGATTACAAAACCCGCACCATCCGGGTGGGTGATATTACGCTCAAAGAAGGCGACTGGATTTCGCTCAACGGTTCCACCGGCGAAGTTTTCGAAGGTAAAATCGAAACGGTGGACCCCGAACTGGACGCCGCTTTTGCCCGGCTGATGGAACTGGCCGACAAACACGCCCGCATGTATGTGCGCACCAATGCCGACACGCCGCACGATGCTTCGGTGGCGCGTAAATTCGGCGCCAAAGGTATCGGACTTTGCCGTACCGAACACATGTTCTTCGAAGGCGACAAAATCATTGCCATGCGCGAAATGATTCTGGCCGAAGACGAAGCCGGACGCCGCAAGGCCCTGGACAAACTCCTGCCCATGCAACGGGCCGACTTCGAAGGCATATTCGAAGCCATGCAGGGCTATCCGGTAACGGTCCGGCTACTCGACCCGCCGCTGCACGAATTTGTTCCGCACGACGAAGAAGGTCAACGCGAAATGGCCGAAGCCATGGGTGTGAGCGTTGATGAGATCAAACGAAAAGTGGAAGAACTTTCCGAATTCAACCCCATGCTGGGCCATCGCGGCTGCCGCTTGGGCAACACCTATCCCGAAATTACCGAAATGCAAACCCGCGCCATCCTCGAAGCCGCCCTCAACCTGCGCAAACGCGGCATCGATGCGCGCCCCGAAATTATGGTGCCCTTGGTGAGCATGAAATCCGAAATGGAAATGCAACGGCAAATCATTGAACAAACCGCCCGCAAGGTGTTCGACGAATACGGCATGGAAATCGATTACAAAATCGGTACCATGATCGAAATTCCACGGGCCGCCGTTACGGCCGACGAAATTGCCGGTCCGGCCGAGTTTTTCTCCTTCGGCACCAACGACCTCACGCAAATGACCTTCGGTTTTTCGCGCGACGATGCCGGCAAATTCCTGAAAATCTACAAGGAAAAAGGTCTGCTCAAATCCGATCCCTTCGAAAAATTGGACCAAGAGGGCGTGGGACAATTGGTGGAAACGGCCGTACGCAAGGGCAAACAAACCCGCCCCGATATTTCGCTGGGCATTTGCGGTGAACACGGCGGCGAACCCACTTCTATCGATTTCTTCGACCGCGTAGGGCTGCACTATGTTAGCTGTTCGCCTTTCCGTGTGCCCATTGCCCGCTTGGCGGCCGCACAAGCCACCATCCGGCACAAAAAACAATGAAACCCACGGCATATAAAGCACCGGCTCCGCTAAAACAGGGCGACAAGGTTTGCCTTGTCGCCCCGGCCGGAGCGCTGGCCGATACCGCCGTTATCGACAGGGCGGTGCGCCTGCTCCAAAGCCGGGGTTTCCGGACGCAGGTGGCGCCGCAGGCCTACCGGCAATGGGGAAGTTTGGCCGGCTCCGACCACGAGCGGCTTCAAGCCATGCAAGCCGCCTTGGACGACCCCGAGTGCCGGATGATTTGGGCCCTGCGCGGCGGCTACGGAAGCATCCGTATTATTGACCGCTTGGACTGGACGGGATTCCGCAACAATCCCAAATGGATTGCGGGCTTTTCGGACATCACGGTTTTCCATGTGTGGCTCCATCGATTGGGCTATCAATCCGTTCATTCGTGGATGCCCGTAAATTTGGATGAGGACCAACCGGAAAAGGTCCGCAAGCATTTTTTTGATTTGCTTTCCGGCAAACCGGTGCCGGTTGATTTCCCGTACGACAGCATGAACCTGCGCCCGCAGGAAACCCGAGGCATCCTCACCGGCGGCAATTTGGCCACCCTGGTTTCCATGTGTGAAACGGGCTTTGATTTCCGTGGAAAAATGCTGTTCCTGGAAGATG
>JALWYR010000199.1 GCA_027003085.1 Flavobacteriales bacterium | reverse complement strand
CGCATAGCGCATATTGGCACATTTAAACATATTTTGGGCGATAAAATGGTGCGCGAACCGCGTATTTCGGCTTTGTCCGTATTGTCGGAATATGCTCCCGGTAAAATTTCATTACTTCAAAATAAATTTAATGACTCCGAATGGGAAAATTATCCCAAAATCATCCGCCAATCCCAACTCCTGTCCACCAGCATGGGCCGTTTGTTTGATGTCGTTGCTTCGATTTTGAACCTTACGGACATTCATTCCTACGATGCAGAAGCATCCATTCGACTGGAAAATTTGGCTTGGCAATATTTTTCGGATAAAGACATTGATTTTCGTCTTTCATACCTGATTGATGAACTGCCTGAAAATTTTACGGAATTTATTACCGGTCAAATACTTGAAGATTTATTTACAGGAGCGGAAAAATCCCTTATTGCCGCCCGGTTTCATTTGTCATTGGCCCGTTATATTTTCCTCGTGGCCGAAAAATATAACTATAAATACATTACTTTTTCGGGTGGGGTTTTTCAAAATGCCGTTTTAACGGGATTAATTTTAAAAATATTTGAAAAAACCGCTAAAAAACTATATTTTCACAAAGAACTTTCGCCCAACGATGAAGGTATCGGCTTCGGGCAAATCATTTACGGACTGCAAAAACTGAAAGCATTATGAAATATCTGAACGAATTCCGAAATTCCGAGATAGCCAAAAATATTCTGAACGAAATCAAGAAAACCGTTACACGTCCGTGGACCATTATGGAAGTTTGCGGCGGACAAACCCACAGTTTGGTCAAAAACGGCATTTTGGACATGTTGCCCAAGGAAATAGCCATGGTGCACGGACCCGGCTGTCCGGTTTGTGTTACGCCCTTGCATTTGATCGACAAAGCCGTTTATCTGGCCGAAAAAGAAGGCGTGATTATGTGCAGTTTCGGCGATATGTTGCGCGTGCCGGGTTCGCGTAAAAGTTTATTGGAAGCCAAAGCCGGCGGCGCGGATGTGCGAATTCTATACTCCCCACTCGAAGCCATCCGCATTGCCCAACAAAACCCCGACCGCGAAGTGGTCTTTTTTGCCGTAGGATTCGAAACCACCGCACCGGCCAATGCGCTTGCGGTGCTTCATGCCAAAAAATTAGGCCTGAAAAACTTTTCACTGCTCGTTTCACACGTCTTGGTTCCTCCTGCCATCGAAAACGTGATGGAAGATGTGGACAGCCATATCGACGCGTTCCTACTTGCCGGCCATGTGTGTAGCATCATGGGTTATTGGGAATATTATCCCTTGGCTGAAAAATTCAAAATTCCGCTCATTGTAACCGGTTTTGAACCCATCGATTTGTTGCAGGGAATATTGATGGCCGTCAAACAATTGGAAGAAGGTCGTTATGAAGTGGAAAATCAATACACCCGCGCCGTTACCGAAGAAGGAAATATTCCGGCACAGGAAATCATTTTCGAAGTGTTTGAAGTAACCGACCAAGTGTGGCGCGGTATGGAACTTATTCCCAACAGCGGATACAAAATCAAGGATAAATATGCCGACTTTGATGCCGTGAAAAAATTCAAGGTGGACATCCAAGAAGCCGAAGAAAACCAAAAATGTCTGGCCGGCGAAATCATGAAAGGCATCATCAAACCCTATCAATGTCCGGCTTTTGGCAAGGAATGTACGCCCGAAAATCCTTTGGGCGCACCCATGGTAAGCTCCGAAGGCGCCTGTGCGGCCTACTATCATTTCTCGGACATGCTCCGGCCCGAAATGTTGGATCTCAACAAAATCAAATCCAAATCCTGAAATGAAAATCCAATTTATCACCACCTCCTTCAACGGCATGGCCCAGCGCTTGTGGACCGAACTCGACCGCCACAACCACGAAGTGCATGTGGTGATTTTTACCACACCCCGGGAAGTTATCGAAGAAACCCGCAATTATCAACCCGATTTAATCATTGCACCTTATTTGAACCAAAAAATTCCCGGAGAAATTTGGAAAAATTATACCACATTGATTGTCCATCCCGGCATCAAAGGCGACCGCGGGGCCTCGTCCTTGGATTGGGCCATTTTGCGTGACGAAAAACAATGGGGCGTAACCATCCTGGAAGCCGTGGACAAAATGGACGCCGGCGATATTTGGGCCACCCGGAATTTTAAAATGCGACCCGGTGTTACTAAAAGCGAACTTTACCGGTGCGAAGTAACCCAAGCGGCAGCCCAAGCCGTGCTGGAAGCCGTGGAAAAATTCGAAAGCGGAAATTTCCGGCCCGAACCTTTGGATTATTCCAATCCCGAGATTAAAGGCCGTTGGAACCGAAAAACCCGTGAAGAAGATTTTGCTTTTTCCTGGAACGAACCCACCGGAAATATTTTAAGAAAAATCCGCGCCGCCGACAGCCAGCCCGGGGCTACTACGCTCATCGACGGACAAAAATATCATGTTTTCGGTGCCTATCCCGAGGAAAAACTTCAAGGAAAACCCGGCGAAATACTTGTCCGACGGCACTACGGCATTTGCATCGCTACGGGTGATGGCGCGATTTGGATTACGCAACTCCGTAAACCCGGACCCGGAGCCATCAAATTGCCGGCCACCATGGTTTTGGGTGAGCATGCCAACCGGATTCCCGTATCGGAACTTTCGCCTTTTGATGAAATTTCCTATCAAACTTGGCGGGATATTCGTTTTGAACAAGACGAAGAAGAACCACGCATCGGATATTTGCACTTTGATTTCTACAACGGCGCTATGAGTGCCGGACAATGCGACCGTTTGCGTGAAACTTTCATTCAAGCCAAAGAAAAGGCCGAAATCATCGTTTTGACAGGCGGAAGGGATTTATGGTCCAACGGCATTCATTTGAACATCATCGAAGCCGCCGGAAATCCCGCCGACGAATCCTGGAAAAATATCAATGCCATAGACGATTTAATCAAAGAAATTATCCTCACCACCGACCGTTACATCATCGCCGCCTTGCAGGGCAATGCGGGCGCCGGCGGTGTGTCCATCGCGCTGGCGGCGGACAAAATTTTGGCCCGCGAAGGCATTGTGCTCAATCCGCACACCAAAAACATGGGGCTTTACGGCTCGGAATATTGGACTTATTTACTGCCGAAACGTATCGGATTTGAAAAGGCCGAACGGATTACGCAGGATTGCCTCCCCTGGGGTGTGCATTTGCTCTACGAAGCCGGTATGATCGACGGCTATCACGGACAAACACCCGAAGAATTCATGCCATACGTCAGGGACGAAGCCCGCAAAGTGGCCCGCTTATCCTACTTCGACAAATTGCTCAAAGCCAAGAAATTCCAACGCATGAAGGACGAGCGTAACAAACCCTTGGAAAAATACCGCGAAGAAGAATTGGAACAAATGCGAAAGAATTTCTATGAGGACAATTGGAACTACAATGAACGCCGGCATTGTTTTGTCCGTAAAATTTTCCGGCCCGATATTCACCTGCCCGAAAATCTCTATTCGGCCCGGCGAAAAATTTTCAGACGACGTAAATGGGAAAGTTATGAATATAACGGAAACAACAAATAAAATTCCAAGGGAAAAATGTGGCTTGTTACATTTTTTCGTAGGAAAAAGTGTGTTCAATAACATTTTTTCGTAGGAAAAAGTGTATATTTGCTCCAAAAAACAATGAAACGCTTAGCATATCAATATTTGATTAACTGGAAAACCAATCCCGCCAAAAAACCTTTGGTCATCAGGGGGGCGCGTCAGGTGGGAAAAACATGGCTGATGAAACATTTCGGCAAAAACGAATATGACGATACGGTTTATGTGAATTTCGAAGAAAGCACCCATCTCCGCTCCTTGTTCCAAGAAAATTTCAACGTAGAAAGGATATTAACGGCACTTCAAGTGGAAACGGGTAAAAAAATCATACCCGGAAAAACCCTCCTTATTTTGGACGAAATTCAAGAAGCGCCCGGGGGATTGACCGCCTTAAAATATTTCAACGAAAGTCCCTTGGAGCTCGATGTTATGGTAGCGGGAAGTTATCTGGGCATGTCCTTGGGGAGTTTTCCGGTGGGCAAAGTGGAGTTTTTGGATTTGTATCCAATGAATTTTGCCGAATTTTTAATGGCCCTAGGCGATGAAAACCTGTTGGATTTAATATTGCAAGAAAAATGGAACCTGGTCAAAATTTTCAAGGACAAATACATCGAACGCTTGATGCATTATTATATTACCGGCGGGATGCCCGAAGTGGTGAAAACCTATTCGGAGCAAAAAGATTTTACCCGGGTAAGAAAAATTCAAAAAGACATCCTGTTGTCCTACGAATTGGATTTCGGCAAACATGCACCGGTTGAGATTTTACCCAGGATACGGATGGTGTGGGACGCCATACCTTCGCAATTGGCCAAAGAAAACAAAAAATTCATTTTCGGTCACATCAAAAAGGGGGCCCGGGCCAAAGATTTTGAAAAAGCGCTCCAATGGCTGGTAAACAGCGGATTGATACACAAAGTTTACAGGATTAGCAAACCGGCGCTCCCTTTAAAATCCTATGCCGACGCCAAAGCTTTCAAAGTCTTTTTGAACGATACCGGATTACTGGGCGCCATGGCCGGGTTGGATGTAAAAATTATTTTGGAAGAATCCAAAATTTTCACCGAGTTCAAGGGCGCTTTTACCGAACAATACGTTATGCAACAACTCAAACCTTGTTTTACGCCTTACTATTGGGCATCGGAAAATGCAAGCGAAATCGATTTTGTTGTGCAATCCGAAAACCGGGTGATGGCCATTGAAGTAAAAGCCAAAGAGAATCTGAAAAGCAAAAGCTTACGCTTTTTCTGCCAAAAATATCATCCGGACAAATGTATCCGGCTTTCCTTGTCCGATTACAGGAAAGAGGACTGGATGGTCAATATTCCCTTGTATGCCGTACCGTCGATTTGTTATAATCCTTATTAACCGAAAAAAGATAGTAGCATGAAAAATAAAAAAACCGAATTTCCCTGTCCCGAACCCGATTTCGACTTTCCGGTAATTACCCTGGCCCACGGAAGCGGTGGCAAACTCACCAACAAACTCCTCGATGGTGGCGTTTTCAAACGGCTGAAAAACGACTTTTTGGACCTCCGCCACGACGGAGCCATACTACACTTGGAAGGACAAACGGCCTTTTCCACCGATAGTTTTGTCATCAATCCGGTGTTTTTTCCGGGTGGAAATATCGGCGAATTGGCCGTCAACGGAACCGTCAATGATGTGGCCATGTGCGGCGGTATTCCGCAATATCTTTCGCTGAGTTTTATCATCGAAGAAGGCCTGCCGGTCAAAGATTTTTGGAAAATTCTTTGTAGCATCGAACACGCCGCCCGCGAAGCGGGCGTGTTTGTGGTAACCGGCGACACCAAAGTGGTGGACAAAGGCAAAGGCGACAAGATTTTTATCAACACCACCGGCTTGGGAAAAATTCATCCCAAGGCAAACATCTCTCCTAACCGGATTGAGCCCGGCGACAAAATCATCCTGAGCAACCACATTGCCGCTCACAGTATCGCCATTCTGTCTATCCGCGAAGGATTGACTTTCGAAACCGAAATCGAAAGCGACACCACCAACCTCAATCACGTGATTAAGGATTTACTGGACAAATTCGGTGCTGACATCAAATTTTTCCGCGACCCTACCCGCGGCGGCGTAGCCACAGTGCTCAACGAAACGGCTCAACAAACCGGTTTGGGTATTGATATCATCAGCGAAAATATTCCGGTTTTGCCGCAAGTAAAAGCCGCCTGCGAAATGCTCGGCCTCGACCCGCTTTATTCGGCCAACGAAGGTGTTTTCATTGCCATTGTCAAGCCCGAAATAGCCGACAAAATGGTGCATTTCTTGCACCAAAACCCCAAAACCGCAAAAGCCGCCGTGCTGGGCGAAGTAACCGCCGATCATCCCGGCAAAGTATTGATGAACACCACGCTCGGCGGCCGGAGGGTTGTTCACATGCCCGTGGGCGAACAACTTCCGCGTATTTGCTAATTCAACAAAAAATCTATGCATATGCAAATTCATATTCCACTCATTGTCGGTTTTACTGCCGCACTGGTTCACGTGCTCACCGGACCCGACCATTTGGCGGCCGTTACCCCCTTGGTGCTCGAACGTCATTCCAAGGGCTGGAAAATCGGTGCCGGATGGGGATTGGGACACGTTACGGGCATGTTGCTCATCGGTTTGCTTTTCTACTTTTTCAAGGAGCAAATTCCCGTGGAATATATTTCGCAAAGCAGCGAACGGTTTGTAGGGCTAATGTTGATGGGCATCGGATTTTGGGCCCTTTACCGCATTCAACGCACACGGCGGCTTACCTATCCACACACGCACGAACACGAAGGCGAGCCCTATACCCACATCCATGCCCACAGCGGGCGCCACGAACATCGCCACAAACGTCCCGGCAAAGCGCTGACTGCTTTTTTCATCGGCATTGTTCACGGCTTTGCGGGAATTTCGCATTTTATCCTTATGTTACCCGTGTTGGGCTACCGTTCCCGCTGGGATTCCGTGCAATACATGCTGGGTTTTGCGGCGGGCATTGTGGCCGCCATGGTGCTTTATGCGTTGGTTATCGAGCGTTTCCGTCGCGTCAAAGGACTGCGCACATTACAATATTTGGGTGCCTTTTTTGCCTTGGCCATAGGCGTTTATTGGCTCGCGGCAAATGCTTAGTTTTTCAGACCCTCCGCGCCCTGCGGGCGCTCCGGGGCTCCGGCAGCCCTGCAAGCCCTGCGGTCTGCCTCCGCGGCTCCACAAGCCGGCGGCTTCCATTGGCCTACAACACTTCGGCCGCGCCTTGTCTTGTTCCGCGGCTTCGCGAGCCCTGGCGGTCTCGCTTCGCTTCTCGGGGAGCCTGCATGCTTCGCCTATGGCTCAGCCTTTGTCTCCCCTCGCACGCTGCGGAGCCGCCTGCGGCGTCTCCTTGCGGCCCTCGGAGCCCTGCCGCCTCGCCCGGACTTTCGCCTCGCTCGGCGGCGGTCTCCTCGGGCATTCTTTTTGTCATTCCCGCACTCGCCTATGCGGACACAGGCGCGGATGGGAATCCGGGGTCCCTTCGAGTTGTCCCCGCCTGTCATTCCCGCGAAAGCGGGAATCCAGAAAAAAAGCAATATATTAAAACCACCGGATGGCCAAGGCTGTCACTTCGAGGAAAGTGAGCCGCAGGCGAACGACGAGAAGTCACGTGTTTGAAACCAGCATCCGTGTCGAGATTTCTCAGTCGCGCCCTTCGGGCGCTCCATTGAAAAGACATCATCCTTCAATGTTTGCAGTAGGATAGTATCGATTAACGATTAACCGATTTAAAATTTCCGAATTTTTTCAATTCATAATGCAGTCGATGGTTGGAGACCCCGGCGGAGCGGGGAAATCATAGTAGTTCGATAATAAATTCCTGCACAATCTTTTTGTTATATGCCTTCCAGCCGCCGCGAAAATCCCTTGCTGTTATTTGAATATATTCCTTCATCCTTTCGGAATTCAGTTGTTTTAACAAATAATCATAATCGCCATCATATTTGATGCAATATCCCGAATAAAATGTAGCATCCTCGTGTTCCGACAGGATAAAATTCGGCACAACAATATTCCGTTTTTCGGCTAAATTTTCAACGGGTGAAAATGCAGTGATATACTCCACGATTTTTTCCAAAAAACGACCGTCGCCACAAGCAGGATCAATGATTTTTTTTCCAAGAATTCCGGGTGAATTGTAACCTACATCATCAAGAATTTTATTCACGATAAAATAAGGCGTGAATATTTGTCCCGTCAATTTTTGTTTGCTATATGTTTTTTGTAATGAAGCCATAATTATTTACCGTATGGTATTACACCGAAAGCAGCAATAACGTATCAAAAATTTTTTTCCGTGACTATCCGATTTTTTCACAAATAATAAATATTCGACTAACACACAAACCATTTGCCACAAAATTACATTATTTTCCTAACCGACTCAATCGAAAATCGTAACTTTGTCCCGCCTATGGAATTCAGCTCACGGCTTTTGGAAAATTTGGTCAATGAAATTGCCACCTTGCCGGGTATTGGCAAACGAACGGCGCTTCGTTTGGCTTTGCATTTGCTCCGCCAACCCGAAAACCGCGCCTTGCAATTGAGCGAAGCAATACGCCGCTTCCGCACCGAAATCAAACGTTGCCACATTTGCCACAACATTTCCGACACCGAAACCTGTTCCATTTGTGCCAACCCGGCCCGCGACCATGCCACCATATGTGTGGTGGAAGACATTCGCGACGTGATGGCCATCGAACACACCGGTCAATACCGCGGCGTGTATCACGTGTTGGGCGGACTGATTTCGCCCATGGACGGCATAGGCCCCGGCGATTTGTTTATCGATTCCCTGGTAAAACGCCTTTCTTCGGGTGATGTAAACGAAGTAATCTTCGCCCTCAGCCCTACGGTGGAAGGCGACACCACAAGTTATTACATCTACAAGCAAGCCGGACATTTGCCCTTGCGGTTTTCGAGCATCGCCCGCGGTATCGGCTTTGGCGAAACCCTGGAATATGCCGATGAGCAAACGCTGGCACGCAGCATCCAAAACCGTGTTCCTTTTGACCAATCGCTCAAATTCTGACAAAGCGTCAGTTTTACGGGCGGTTATCAATAAAGGTATAATTTTTGAAACCTCAATGTCTTGACAAAAACGAACCGAGTATGAGCAACAAACCCGAAATGATTTTCTTCTTTGGCGACGGTGAAACGGCCAATATCCCCACGCTGGACAAAAACGAAATCGACAACCTTAAAATCACACGGAGCGAATCGCTCCCCATCCTGACCCTTCGCAACAATAATCTTTTCCCCCAAATCAGTAACCCCATTTCGGTGGGCCGGCCCAAATCCCTGCGCTTGGTTCACGAGGCCTACGAAAACGACCTGCTTATCGGCGTGTTGGCTCAAAAAGACCCTTCGGTGGACGATCCCGGCCCCGGCGACCTGTTCCGCATTGGAACCGTGGCCAAAATCTTGCGCATTATTCCCGGCCCCGAACAAGTGCAAACGGTTATTATCCAAGGTATTCAACCCTTCAAGGTAGATAAATTCACCGGCACGGAGCCCTACATCACGGCCCGTGTGCATTCCTTGGAGGAAAAAGCCCCGGAATCCGATGCCGAATTCGACGAGGCCATTCGCCAAATCCGTCAATTGGCCATCCAAAGTATCAAACTCAATCCTGCCATCCCCGACGAAGCCATTATGGCCATCGACAATATACGCGACCCGCATTTCTTTGTCAATTTTGTGGCTTCCAACCTGGACTTACCCATCGGAACCAAACAAAAACTGCTAAGCACGCTCGACATCAAAGAACGCGCCTTCGAAGTATTGCGCCTGCTGCGATTGGAAGTGGAAAAACTCAAATTGCGCAATGAGATAGAGAACAAAACCAAAACGGCCCTGGACAAACAATCGCGCGAATATTTCCTGCATCAACAAATCCGCACTATCCAGGAAGAACTGGGCGATGCCACCATGCAGGAAATCGAAGAAATGAAACAACGGGCCGCCCAAAAAAAATGGCCCGAAGAAGTGGCCAAAACCTTCGACAAAGAACTCAAACGCCTCCAAAGGCTCAATCCCCAAATGGCCGAATACGCCATTCAACGCAACTACTTGGAATTGCTACTGGATTTGCCTTGGAACACCTATTCCGAAGATCAATTCGACCTCAAACGCGCCCGCGAAATCCTTGACCGCGACCACTATGGCTTGGAAGACGTCAAAAAACGTATTATCGAATACCTTGCGGTGCTTAAACTCAAAAAAGACATGAAATCGCCCATCCTGTTGCTCTACGGCCCGCCGGGCGTGGGCAAAACATCATTGGGCAAAAGCATCGCCGAAGCCATCGGACGCAAGTATGTTCGCATGTCGCTGGGCGGCCTGCGCGACGAAGCCGAAATACGCGGCCACCGGAAAACCTACATCGGCGCCATGCCGGGCCGTATCATCCAAATGATCAAAAAGGCCGGCACTTCGAACCCCGTGTTCGTGCTCGACGAAGTGGATAAAATCGGTTCGGACTACAAGGGCGACCCGTCCAGTGCTTTGCTCGAAGTGTTGGACCCCGAACAAAACAAGGAATTCTATGATAATTTCCTTGAAATACCCTATGACCTTTCGCGCGTGATGTTCATTGGCACGGCCAACTATTTCAACGATATTCCCTGGGCGCTGCGCGACCGGCTCGAAGTAATCCCCATTTCGGGCTACACCATCGAAGAAAAAGTCGAAATCGCCAAGCGTCATTTGGTTCCCAAACTCCTGGAAGAACACGGCCTAACGCCCGAACATTTCAAAATCAACAAACCCCAAATCGAACGCGTAATTGTGCACTACACACGCGAATCGGGCGTGCGCGGACTGGAAAAAATGCTGGCCAAGCTCATCCGCCACCGGGCCAAATCCGTGGCGGTGGAAGAACCCTACACGCCCAAAATCACCAACCGGGACATTACCGATATTCTGGGCCCCGAAAAATATGCTTCGGAACTCTACGAGAAAAAAATGCTTCCGGGCTTGGTTACCGGACTGGCCTGGACACGCACCGGCGGCGATATACTGTTCATCGAATCGGCCTTTTCAAAGGGCAAGGGCATGAGCATCACCGGCAACTTGCGCAACGTAATGAAAGAATCGGCCACGCTGGCTTGGGAATACCTCAAAGCCAATGCCGGAAAATACGGCCTCGATCCGGTGATTTTCGACGAAAAGAAAGTGCACATCCACGTGCCCGAAGGCGCCACGCCCAAAGACGGCCCTTCGGCGGGTATTACGTTTTTCACTTCGCTGCTTTCGGCGGCTACGGGCCGCAAAGTAAAACCCCGCCTGGCCATGACGGGCGAGCTGACGCTCCGCGGCAAAATTCTGCCCGTGGGCGGCATCAAAGAAAAAATCCTTGCGGCCAAACGGGCCAAATACACGGAAATCGTTCTGCCGGCCGACAACCGCAAAAATGTGGAGGAAATCAATCCCGAATACATCGAAGGGCTTACTTTTCACTACGTGAAACACATCGACGAACTGCCGGATTTGGTTTTCCAATCGCTCAAAAAACGTAAGACCATCCCAAAAAGTAACCAAACATAGAAAATATTATTCCAATTTATCGAAAAAACACTCTTACAATGCCATACTACATGGAATTTTAGAGAGGTGAATTATTCTAGTATTACATAAAGTTATCATTTACTATATCGCAATGCCTATCGCTTAATAATTTACAAGGGGCGGAATATACTTACAAAATCATTGATGTAAATTAAGAGTAACTTTTTTACTTTCACCTGAATTTAAATAAAAGCCCGTTTCATCATAATAATCCTCATTAGTCGCACCATCATGATATTCCGCTTCTACCCCATATAAATCTGCATGCAGATTTTTGAATTCAACCTTACCCTCGGAATTAGTGTTTTTGAGAATTTCTAAATCATGTTTATCACTTAAAATTACACTACAATTTTCAACCGGATCTCCGTTAAGTTTTACTATAACGGTAATTTTTGTTTCTTTTTGTGTTTCCTTTTTTTTGCACCCACTTAACTGGAAACCGAGGGCAAGAAAAAACACAACGGAAAAGAGCATTGTTCGTTTCATGATTTTTTACTTTTGTGCATTACATAATAGCAATTTACAAAAAACAGAAAAAAATAATATGTATTTCGTCAACGTTTTTAAACCTATATACATCTGACATTATTTATACAAACTTCCGGATTTGACCTCCCTATCCATCGGAAAACGAAAATCCGAGCCCGAAAAATGACCTAAGCCGTAAAATGCTTATTTCATTCCCCGCGCCGGACCTGAAACGTGTCCGCCGCGGGATTTTTTTCGGAATAGTTTTTTTATCTTGTGCCGTTCAAAAAAAATATTTCAATGGACTGGCACGTGATTATTCCTTGGTTGATAGTTATTCTTTTTGTATTGGGCTACATAGCCATTGCCACCGAACATTCGCTGCGCGTGGACAAAACCGTGCCTGCACTGGTAATGGCCGCCATTTTGTGGACCCTCGTCAGCTTGGCCTACAAGGCCGGGTGGATTAACGTAATAGACCCGGAAGGACATGTGTTTTCCTTTTCTTCGGGCCACGAAGCCGAGGAGGGCTTCAAAAACATTCTGCTCCACCACCTGGCCAAAACCGCCGAAATTCTGGTTTTCCTGACCGGCGCCATGACCATTGTGGAACTGATCGACCTGCACCGCGGTTTCGAAATTATCAAAAGTTGGATCAAAACGCGCAGCCGGCGCAAACTGCTTTGGATCATCGGCATTATTGCCTTTTTCCTTTCGGCCATTATCGACAACCTTACGGCCACCATCGTGCTGATCACCTTGCTGCGCAAACTCATCAAGGAACGCAATGACCGGCTATGGTATGCTTCGCTCATCGTCATTGCCGCCAATGCGGGCGGTGCGTGGTCGCCCATCGGTGATGTTACCACCACCATGCTTTGGATTGCCAACAAAATTTCGGTGGCCGGACTCATCGAGCATGTGGTGGCGCCTTCCTTGCTCAACTTTGCCGTTCCCTTTGCCATTGCATCATTTTTCCCCGTGTTCAACGGCAATATCGACCGGCGCGGACTGGGCGGACCCAGCGCCGAAAAATTGGAACTCCTGCTCAGCAGCAAAACCATGCTGTTCACCGGATTGGGTGCCATCATTATGGTTCCGTTTTTCAAGGTGATTACCCATTTGCCGCCCTACATGGGCATGATGTTGGCCCTGGGCATTGTTTGGCTGGTTTCGGAACTGGTGCATCCCGAAGAAGATTTTTCGCACGAACGCAAGCATTTGTATTCGGCCCATACGGCCCTTTCACGCATCGAAATGGCCAGCATATTGTTTTTCCTGGGCATTTTGTTGGCCGTGGCCGCCCTGGAAACGGTGGTTTGGGGAAGGATTGAACTGCATGGCCAGCTCACCGACCTGAACACCTTGCAATACCTGTCCTATTCGCTTTCGCAAATATTCCCTTCGCAGGAAATCGTTATCATTTTACTGGGTATCCTTTCGGCCATTGTGGACAATGTGCCCTTGGTGGCCGCGTCCATAAGCATGTTCGACTGGCCTATGGATGATATTTACTGGCATCAAATCGCCTACTCGGCCGGAACCGGCGGCAGCATCCTTATCATCGGTTCGGCGGCGGGTGTGGCGGCCATGGGCATGGAAAAAATCAACTTTTTCTGGTATTTGCGCAAAATTTCCTGGCTGGCCTTCCTGGGCTTTTTGACCGGATTTGTTACGTTCTGGTTGGAGCATTTCTTTATTTGATATTTTCGGGCGCCCCGGCGCACACGTTCACGCAACGGCGGTTGCTTCAAGACGACGGAGCACTTTCGCAACCGCCGGCGTTCACGCGGCGCCGTCGCGTGCTCCGCTCCTATCTTGCTTGCATCCGGCGGTTTTTGTAAGGCCGGCGCCGTGGTCTTTTTGTCGGAGCGGCAAAGCCCCCGCCGCCGGCACAAAAAGCACGCCGGCTGCCGCGCAAGGAT
>JALWYR010000198.1 GCA_027003085.1 Flavobacteriales bacterium | reverse complement strand
AACGGGCAATCCCTTGCCCCGAATACGAAGCGTTTTTCCGCAGGATGTGCCGGCCGGTATGGTCATTTGGATGGTTCCCGTGGGCGTTTGCACGGGCACTTTCCCGCCCAACACGGCCGTCAGGTCGTCCACTTCCACGGTGGTGTAAAGGTCGCTGCCCTTGCGCACAAAGTGCGGGTTGTTTTCGGTGTGGATGGTGATATACAAATCGCCTGCCGGTCCGCCGTTGATGCCCGGACCGCCTTTACCCGGGATTTTGATCACCTGGCCTTCGTAGGCGCCCGGCTTGATGCGAACACGTATTTTTTTTCCGCCCAAATCGATGATGCGCGTGGCGCCATGCACCACTTCGTCGAAGCTCAGCGTCATTTCGGCATGCAAATCACGGCCTTTGCGCGGAGCGTTGGGCCGGTAGGTGCTGCGGCCGGCCGCCCCAAAGCCACCGAAGCCACCGAACATATCGAAAATATCGCCCAGATCGCCCAGGTCGCCTTCATAGTAATACTGACCTCCACCGCCGAAGCCACCGCTTCCGAAGCCGCCGAATCCCGAACGGCGGGCTTGTTCCTGCGCCTTTTTGTATTCGTCGTATTGACGCCAATACATGCCCACTTCGTCGTATTTCTTCCGGTTTTCGGGATTGCCCAGCACTTCGTAGGCCTCGTTGATTTCCTTGAATTTTTCCTCGGCCTCCTTGTCGCCCTTGTTGCGGTCGGGGTGGTATTTGCGGGCCAATTTGCGGTAGGCCTTTTTGATGTCGTCCTGCGAGGCGTTTTTGGCAACACCCAGAATTTTGTAATAATCCTTGAATTTTTCTTCCATACTTCACCGGTTTTTATTCCTTCTCCTCCTTCACTGGTAAGCCAAGGATTTAGGCGGTTTGTTTGCGAAACTCGTCCTCGGCCCGTTGACGGAATGCTTCGATTTTCCGTCGTATTTCGTCGGCATTGCCGCCCAGGGCGCCGGCAATTTCTTCGGGGCTGAATTGTTCCAGGAAATGCAGTTGAAGGGCCGCTTGGTCGTTACGGTTTTCGTTGCGCATCAGGTTTGTGATAATTTCGTCCACCTTTTGGGCTTCCATTTGCTCGTTGACCTTATCTATGAGGTCTTGATTCTCCAACACATCTTCGGCAAAATACATTTCTTCGACTTCGTTGCCGGGTGCTTGGGGCGCTTCGGCATCGCCGGCAAATTCTTCGATATGTTCTTCGCCTTCGGCTTCGGCGCCGGTTTGTTCAAAGGTGGACAAAAGTTCTTCGGCAATGCCAAACAGCAAGGCGTCCAAATCCTCGGGGCCATGTTGCTTGGGGTCGAACACGGCATAAAAACGTTTTTCAACCGCTTCGACCAAGGCCGGCAACTGGGCTTTGATTTGTTTTTTGGTCAGTCCCAAGGTTTTGAGGCGTGTTTTCAGGTATTTACGCACCGCTTGCAACGAATTTTTGACCTTTTTGGCGTAGCGGGGTTTGGCTTCCTGCTGTTTTTCGTCCTGCATTTCGCTTACAAGCAGTTCGAATTGATTTTTCCATTTTTGCTGACGGTAGCGCTTGCGTTTATACAGGTAATCCTTACGTTCGTGCGCCAATTGGCGTTTGACGGTTTTTTTGAATTCGGCAAAGGCCCGGCGCAGGGCCGCCACCGGATCGCGATCGGTTTCCACGATGCGAATATCTTTGCTTTGCATATTGATTCCGATGCTCACGCGGTATTCCTTGTCCTTGTTGAATTTTACTTCGAGCAGCAAATCCTTGGGATACTTTTTGAACAATTGTTCGTAATAGTCCTTTTTGGATTGAATAATTTTGCGCACCTCGTCGATGTAGGGTGCTTCCAGTTCGTTGAAGTTGTAAATTTCCAGATGTATCATAAATCTATTTTGGTTTTTTAAAGTTAAGTTTTTTTCGTTTACGAATCGGTTTTTTTTGATAATAAATCGAAAAAATCCCGGCGCAGCCGGAGCTTTGCCGGGATGGATGAACAAAGCCGTTTTTTATTTGCCGGCTTTTTTGAAAAATAAGCGTTCTTTGAAGGCCGAAATTTTGGCTTTCAGGTCGTTGAATTTGCCCTCGGTTTCTTCTTTGTTTTCGATGGCTTTTTTCAGCACGTCGATGGCATCGGCCAGTTCTTTGTATTCTTTGTCACGCTTACCGTAGCCCAAAGCTTCGGCTAGTTTGAGTTGGTAATCGGCGTTTTCCAGATAGTTTACGGCCGTTTTTTCCTTGTTTTCGTCCTTGCTTTCCATGGCCACGGCAGCGGCTTTGATATATTCCTCGGCGCGCAGAACAGGCAAAGGAATATGGCTGTCGGTTACCAGCAGCGTGTTCAAGGCATTGACCAGCACGGCCGATGCTTCGTTTTTTTTGCCTTGGCTCATCAGGTTAACGGCCAATTTGATGGCGTCGGGATAGGTGGCCAAGGGCAGGTAAGTGGTTTTAACCACAATTTCGCTGGCCAAATCGTTCAGGATTTGACGGGCCAGTTGGTAATAGCCGTCGTCCATGGCTTTTTGAGCCGATTCAACGGCGGCATACACAGCTGGAATGTCGGCAATCAAATCACGGGTTTCGTAGTTTACGTCCACCGGAATCAAAGCCAATTTGGGATCTTTGGCCATCAATACCTCCAATTGACCCACAATTTTGGCTAGCAAGTCCTCGGCTTCCTTGTTTTTGGCTTTGGCAATCAAGTCAACGGCCTTTTGGGTTTCGGCCAATATTTCCAAGGCCTGTTTGATGTTAGTCGTGTCGGCTTTTTGTTGTTGTTTGACTTCGCCTTGAAGGTTTGCCGATACGTTTTCTTGCATTTGCTTGTCGGTCATAGCCGACTTGGCGGGTTTTTTGACGTCTTTGTGAATTTGTTCGGTTTTCATTTTATCGGTTGATTTATTGGTTGTTGAATTTTGTTGTTGGCAGCCGGCCAGCAGGGCCAGCGCCACGATGATGCTTGCTATCTTTTTCATAGCTTATTATTTTTTATCGGTTTTGGTAAACAGGCGTTCTTTGAATGCTTTGAGTTTGCCGGACAATTTGTTCATGCTTTTGCGCGTGCTTTTTTCGTGTTCTTTTTCGATATGGGCTTTAAGGCCGCGAATCAGGTCGTGCAAATCCTTGTATTCCTTATCTTTTTTGCCATAGCCCATTTTTTCGGCCAAGGTCAGTTGGTAATCCGCAGCATTGACCAAGGCAAGCAATACCTCTTTGTTTTCCTTAAATTTTTTGTTGTTATCCAATACCAACAGGGCTTGCTTCACATATTCTTCGGCACGCAAAACGGGCAAAGGAATCACATCTTCGCGAACCACCAGGGTGCCTAATGCTTGTGCCAAAACGGCGGCTGCTTCGCGGTCTTTTCCCTTGCCCAGCAATCCGGCAGCCATTTTCATAGCATCGGGATAGGTGGCCATGGGCAGATAGGCCGTTTTGACCACAATTTCGCTCGACAGGTCGTTCAGGGTGCGTTTGGCCACTTGATAATAACCTTTGTCGATGGCTTCGCGCACGGCTTTCATAATTACATCCACCGTTTTAGGGTCGGCAACCACGTCGTGCACTTCGGTGGTGGCACTCACCGGAATCAAGGCCAAATCGGGATTTTGGGCCAGCAAAACTTCCAATTTACCGATCACTTCGGCCAGTTTCTTTTGGGCCTCGTCTTTTTTCTTTTGGGCCAGGAGCGAAATGACCTCTTGGGTTTCGTTGAGCACATCGATGGCCTTTTGCGTCTCGGCGGTTTTGGCCGCTTCGATACCGGCGTTTACGTTCTTTTGAACACGTTCTTGCATATCACGGTTCGAAATGCCGGTTTTGTTTGCCGGTTGATCTTGGGCTTGCGTGACTCCCCACGCAAAAACCATCAGCAGAATAGCGATTAATTTTTTCATTTTCGTCAATTTTTTATTCAACATAAAAATTCATATTCTCTTCCATCAAACCTGTTGCCACAATTGATTTTAGGACAAAATGTAATGTCTTTGTCAGTTAAAAATGCCAAATTGGCTATTTTTTATTCGGGCGTGTCCCTCGCGCCCTTCGGGCGCTCGGGAAACCGGCCCTCCGCTCCAATGTGGCTCGGGCGCTCCGGTTTTTGTAAAGCCGGCACCGGAGTCTTCTTGTCGGAGCGGCGAAGCCTCCGTTGCCGGCACAAAAA
>JALWYR010000197.1 GCA_027003085.1 Flavobacteriales bacterium | reverse complement strand
GGTTTCCCCCGTGTCCCCCTATATGTCATTCCCGCGAAAGCGGGAATCCAGGCGCTCCGTATTGCTTCCCTTTGTTATTCCGCAATGCGGTTTCGCCTTCAATGTTTACAATAGGAGAGCACAAATCGCCAATCGGTGTTCGAATGTTCGGCGTTCATTATTCAAGCGCGATTTATCGCGCGCACCTTATTATCGCGCCAGGGATGGGAGCGGTATGAGCCGATGGGCTGCCCGAGCATTTTCCCGCGGGCGGAGGCTGACAGCGGGAAGCCCCACGCACCGCGGGGGCGCGTAGCGCCGAAATGCCGGTGCGGCCCGAGGCGAATATAAGCGGACAGCCCGGCCGGTGACGGATAGCGTTGCATGCTGCAACGCGTGAGGAACGGCCGGTGCGAAAGCGCTCCGTCGCTTGAAGCAACGGCCGAGGCCCCGCCGCGGCGCGCGTCGGCGCGCCGGACGGATGGCCGGATATATACAGGAATCGTTAAAAAGCCCCGCCCCCGCGGCGAAGCCGCGGGGGCGGGGCTGATGAGGTTACTAATTTACCGGATCCGGCCATCCGTAGCGGGCGTCAGCCCGCCGGCGGGGCCCCGAAATCCGGCGCCGGGGCGCCCTGAAAATAATATTAGAATCCGATCAATTCGTCCATGCTTTCCAAAACTTTTTGGACATAGTCCTTGTAGGCCGCATATTCGTCCACCGGAATGTCGCGTATGGGTGTGAGGGCCGTAATATCCACTTTGAGCACCGTGGGTGATATTTTGCGGTAGCTCACGTGGTAGCGGTGCCCTTTGTAGGTGTAGGTTTTGGTTTTGGGCACGGCCTTGAAGGTTTTTCCGTTTTTCAAGCGGATGGTGTAGTGCATATTGTAGCGGTCGGTATCTTCGTAGCGGCTGTATTTGATGGGGTATTTGCGCTCATCCAGTTGAACGATGTCGGCCGTGTAGGGATTGAGCATCAAAGGAAGTTTAAGCGCATACATACCGCCCAGTTTTTGCAGCTTGTTTTTGATTTTGAAACGCACTTTCAGTCCCGATTCGGGCTTGGCCGGGTCTTTATTGATAACCTGATAGTCGATAAGTTCCAAGTCCAGGTCGTCGAGCCTTTCGAAATATTTTTGAATTTGTTTTTTGAGTTGTTCTTCGCTGTCTTCGTCCAGCAGTTGGTTGAGGTTCGAATTTACGCGGCCTTGCATGGTGTAAGTAATTTCCACCGTTTGGTTATTGCCCGGGCCTATGATATAATTCACATCCATGTTGCGCACGGTTTCCACTTGGGGATAAGTGTTCAAATGCAAGATGCCATGCTCCACTTCATCGGCGTTTTTGTAGGGTATTTCCAGGATGGTGGCGTTGAACAGGGAGGTGGGCAGTGCGCGGAAAGGCAGGTATTTGTCGGTCAGTTCCAAATAGTTTTTCTTGCCGTCGAGCATCACGCGCACAATGGCGTGGTTAAAGCCTATCGAAGGCATCAAAGGATCCATTTCGCCATTGTCGTTGGTGTTGACCAAGACCAAATTCACTTTCAGTCCGGCCTTACGTCCCAAAGTAAGGAACAATGTGGCAAAATCCTTGCAATCGCCCAGTTTGGATTCGATAACATGGGCCGGCTTTTGGGGAATATAGCCGCTTTGGCGGAAATCCACATAGGAATAGGTCAGGTTTTCGTTCATCCAGTCATAAATACGTTTGGCGCGTTCGGTTTCGGAAAGTCCTTGGGTTCCTCGGGGGAAAATTTCGTCGTAAGTTTTGTTGACCACGTCATTGTATTCGATGGATTCCTGACTGAGGTCGTGATACCATTCGGCGATTTTATCCCACGAAGCAATGGAGCTAAAATGAACCCGGGTTGCCACATCCGAAAACTGGGGCATATAGTCTTCTTGGGCGGGCAGTGCCGGAACATCGTCCTGGTTCCATTCGTATTTTTTCCAATTTTTATAATCGGATACTTTGAGGAGGTCGTTTCCGTTGACGGTTTTATGCTTCAACGGCATATTTTTGGGTGCCAAAATAACCAATTGGAAACGTTTTTCGGGGTCGAAACCATTGATCGAAAAAGTATTTTCGTAGTCTTTGTAGAAGCGTCCGGTTTCGGCAATGGTACTTTCCACATCCACCAGGATAACATCGCCTTTTTCCAGGCCTCCGAAAACCAGATGACCGCCACGGCGGTCGGCCGGCACCACCGAACCGTTGTCTTTGACAATTTCGCTTTTGAGGAACACCGTATGGCCGCCGGTGTTGTAGTTGGATTCTTTAAGCCGTTCGATGCCTTTGTCGGAAGTAACTTCGTATATGTAAATACGGCGATGTTTATGGCCGCCTTCTTTGTAAATATGCACCAGGTGTTGTTCCAGAAGTTGATTTACGCCGTAGTTATTTTCTTTGATTTTACCGCGGTTTTCGCGAATAAACTTGTAGTAATCCTTCACGGCAAAATCTTGCAGCGGGTCTTTAAGCCCTTTGAGGTCGCGAATTTTTTGACGCAATTTGGCGTCGGCACTGTTGTGCGATAGTGCTTTTTCATACCATTTGATGGCTTCGGCCTTGCGGTTGAGATGTTGCAAAACGGTTCCCTTGGTTTCCATAAAGGTGAACGAATAAGGGAAATTGGCCAATGCTTTGTCCGCGTAGGGAAGAGCGTCTTTATATTTTTTCTGGGCAATATAGGTGTCGGTAATGGTTTCGATAATATCATTCCTGTAAGGGAATTTTTTGTGTAAACTTTTGGCCAGGTTGATTAGGTGTTTGGTATTGTTCTCTTCGTTGTAAATACTTATCAATGCACGGTAAATGGCAGAGTGATTGTATTTGGATGTCATGGATTGGAGTTGGGATTTGAATGCGGGTATTTGTTTGAAGGCCTTGGCCCAGATTAATCCCATTGTAACATATTCGGTTATTTTGGCATTTTTCCTGGCGTAATCCACATAGTCCGAAAGGATGGAATACATTTGCTTGGCGTCTTCGGTGCGGACCGCACGGAAGAGTTTACTCATCATAATAATATCGGGAATTTTGGTGGCCGATTCCATTTTGTCCATCTCTTTGTTAAATTCGGCGATATCCTTTTGGAATAATTTCTTTTGATCGGATAACTTGAAAAGAATGGATTGGAAATAATACGGATCATCGTTGATCATGTTTTCGCGCAGTTCGCTGATTTTGTCATCATTATCTTCGATGACGTAAACCTTCATCATTAGAGAGCGCAGTAAGGAACTTTTGGGGTATTTTTCCAAATATTTTTGAATCAATTCCTTGGCCTTGGCATCTTGGGAATTTTGGAGGTAGATTTTGATGCGAAGGAAATCGTAGAAAAATTTGCCGGGATGTTGCCGGGCCAATTTTTCGAAATAGGTTTCAAATTCGTTGGGTATTTGCTTCGGGCTGATAATTTCCGGTTTGGATTTAATGTAACTGGCGTATTTGTTGGAATATTTAAGGTCGGGCAGGGTAGTACCACGGGCATCGGTGATACGCATTACGGTTTTGCCGTCGTCGGTGGTTTTGACCAGGATCCGGTTAACGCCTTTGGGGAGATGGATTTTGACGGTGTAGTAATCCAAATTGGTTTCACGTTCCTTTTTGGTGTTTTCAAATACCAATACGTCGTCAACCCAAACTTTTTGGGCATCGCCGATGCCGAAACGCAAATAGGCATCCCTTTCCCTGGGATTGGTTACAAAGGTTTGAACGTAGTAGATTCCGCTACCGTATTCATCCATATTCAAGGGGTGAACATAGGGTCCTGGCGGAGGGACGGCCGGCACAAACCAATTGATGGTTCCGTTGCTGTTGGCATTGTAGCCACTGGGACTCTGAGCTTTGGTTTCGGGTTCGTAGGCAATGTTAATACCGCTATGGTTCATATTTTCGAACATGCCCAGGTATTGCCATTCTTTGATGGCAGGCATGGCATTGAAAATTTTATTGGACGATTCGATGTCGTTCCGGTAATAATCGGCGGTTCCCTTCAAATCCTGAATGATAAATTGCATGCCGGGATTTTTGAAATGTAATTTGGCAAATTCGTCCACATTGTCGAGCATATCTTTGTTAAATTGGGATGAAGTGGACAGTTCGCCGAAAAAGTAAGGTTCGGTTTGTAACGCATATAGGTAATATTCAAAATCGGGTCGTTTTTTGAATTGGGCATAGAAATCTTTGTTGCGCGTCCAATCGCCGGATTCATAGCGAACAATTTGGCTCAGCAGTATGGATTCCATATCACGTTTCGAGCGTAAGGATTTGGCCAATTTATTGGCCGTTTCGCGGTCGTTTTTGAGCAACGCATCCCAGATACGATCTTGAATCGATTGTGCAATAGTGCTTTGGATGCCGAAAAACAGCATCCACAGGAGCAAGATTTTTTTCATTTATACAAGGTTTAGGAATTAATTCAGTCAAAGATAGTATAAAAAATCCAAGTAACCACATGTGTTATTTAAAGGAAATAAAAAGAAAGTTTGTCTTTTTTTGTTAATCAATAAAAAACAAGATTTTGTTGCGTCAAATCATTTGTTTTTCAGGCAATTTTTTATATATTAGTCATTGCAATTTTTAAAACCCTTGGAGATTATGAGAAAAATCTATCTTTTTGCCGCGCTCTGGCTGGTCTTGTTTATGGTGCCGGCTATGGCTCAGTCCGTCGTTTTAACGGGAAGCAGAAATACCCAACCGCAACCGCATTTGCGTAGTTTGCGGGATGCCGAAAATCCTTTCGGACGGCAACAATATCACCAACGACCTGTTTCGGCACAAATCACTTCATATTTTTCCGAAAATTTCGATAGTGGTATTCCTTCCACCTGGACGGTGGTGGATAGTGCCGGGAACGGTGTGGTTTGGCAAGGCGTAAACGCCTATAACGGAAATACTTTGAACGGCACGCCGTTTGCGTTTGTAAATAGCGATGCTGCCGGTTATGTGGATGTGGATACCTATCTGATCAGTCCGGTCATTACGGTAAACGCTGCTTCGGGTCAGCCGGTTTTATTGTCGTTTGCGCAGTATTTTTACTATAATTTTGAAGATATTGCCGATGTGGATGTGTGGGACGGTTCACAATGGGTGAATGTTTTGCACCAACAGGGTTCAAGCGCCGGTGGTTGGAGTAATCCGGATACGCCCGTAATCAATGTTACTACTTATGTTAATCCACAGTTTAAAGTAAGGTTCCATTACTATAATGCCAACTACGATTGGTATTGGGCAGTGGATGATGTGATGGTTTATTCCCCGAATGACAATGATTTGTACACCGCTTGGGGTGTTCCCTTTTCCATGGGTATAGGCGAGGACGCTTTCTTTTCGCTCATCGTGGTTAATAACGGAGGGCAAGTTCAAAATGATTTTACGACTTATGTTACGATTACCGATACAACTGATGCCACCGTTTATCATACCGATACGGTGGCGGTTACGGGAGCAAACCTGGCCTATGATGAATTTTACAAAGTGAATTTCCCCAACACTTGGACGGTTACACTTCCCGAAGGCAAGTATCATATCCATTTCGGTGTAATTTTGCCCGGGGACGAAGAACCTTCAAACGACGAATTTGCTTGGGATTTTTATGCCCACCAGTTTGCCTACATCGATGACAGGGTTTATACGGCCGATGTTTATGACGATGACAATTCCGGCGATGATGATCATTTCGGATGGTTCGACCACACTACCGGACAATTTAACGACCTTGGTCCGTGGCAAAATTTTTATGGCGATTATTACTTAACCGGAACTTTTATAAGTAATAAATTTTTGGTAACAGTGGATAACTACAACGATATTTACTTGACCGACAGCACGGGAAATAATTTCTTGTACGGTTGGATTCCGGTGGAATATATGGATCAAGTAATGACCGGTCTTGCTTATGTGGAAAACAGCCCCGGTGTTCTTTATGCGACTACTTTGGAGAATTTTTACGGGCTTAACCCTTACCTGGATGTTACGCCTATTGGAAGTTACCCGGGTAGGGTAATGATTGGCCTGGACATTGATCCTGCCGGCACTTTATTTGCTTTGGATTTGGCTTCGGACAGTTTGTTCACGGTAAATCCTTCCGATGCAAGTTTAACCGGTATCGGACACATCGGATTTAACTTGAACTATATCCAGGATATCGGTGTGGACGATGTAACGGGAACGCTATACGGAACTTTGTTCGAAGAGGATACAACGACATCGCCCCCTACCTATCATTCCGGGCTGTATTCCATTGATAAATCCACAGGAGTGGCAACGCTTATCGGCACAAACAACTATTCGGACGAGTACAGTGTTTGTGCACCTTTGGGCCATGTAACATCATCAACCCCGCAATTGGCCGAAAACCAATGGATGCTCTATCCCAACCCCGCGTCCACTTATGTGAAAATTGTAGCGCCCATGAAGGTGAAACGGGCGCATATTCTGTCCCTGACCGGACAAGTTCTGCAAACCCGGTATCCGGATTCCGAACGCTTTAAGCTGGACGTAGGCGATTTGCCGCCCGGACTGTATTTGTTGCGTATCGAAGGAGACAATCGCACCGGAACCCGCCGGTTGATGATTAGGTAAGTCAATCGGTTTCCAATATGATATTCCCCGTCCGTCTTGGGCGGGGATTTTTATAACTTACCGGCTTGATATTCCCGGACTCCAATTCTTTACATCCAACCATCGGAATGAGAAAAAAACCGCCCGAACCATAGGCAGGGGCGGTTGCAAACGGATGAGAAACTATCGGACGCGGTTAGCGCAGGATGATGCCTATTTGATAGAGCCGGAAATTTTGGTTTTGGAAGTAAGGGAGAAAGTCCATTCCGAATGAAAATTGAAGGCCGCGGGTGCCGGCAAAGACCGTAAATCCGTAATTGTAACCGATGGTTTTAAAATCGCGTTTTTCGGAGGTTTCGTATGCTGCATAGTTGTCCTTGTAGGCCAATTTTTGCTTGTCGGTGAGGTGGTATTTGGAATAGACTTCGGCACCAAAACTGTATCGTTTACCGGGATTGAAGCGCAAGCCCAGGTTAGTATAAAGCCAGGAAGATCGTAATTTATTTTCGGTAAGCGAGTTAGCGTGGTTTGTCAGGTAAACCTTATCGTTGATTACGCGGTGGTAGTAGTTGCCGTTGGGCCGTAGTTTGTTCCACATCACACCAAGTCCCAAAAGGCCTTGCACATGGCCGTGTTTGTCAAACGGGATTTGTGCTTCCAAGCCCAAGCTGATGTATTTGGAACCCCAGGAACTGTAACCTGTGCTGTCGGTGGGATCCATGGTATTGTTAAGTCCCCAGCGGATAACGCTTTCGATATGGGTGTGTGCTTTGGTTATTTTGACCTTTTTGGTGGGAGTTTTTTTGTTTTCTTTCTTTCCGGATTTTTTGTCTTTGGGAATGATTTTGATAATCTGACGGAATATTTGGGTGGCATCTTCCCCTTCTGATTCGTTTTCTTGGCCGGTGCCGGCGCCCAAATCTTTGCGGAAGCGTTCCATTTCCCAAAAAAGGGCATAATCCCAATCGTCGGCATAATGGTCGAGGATTTTATTGAGTTGGTCGGTGGGAATGCTATCGGAGGGCAGGTTATTCAGTTGGGTTTGCAATTGCTTTTCCAGTTGCTTGCTAATGCTGTCCAAACGTTGGAAATGGGCTTGGGCTTTTCGGTTGATTTCCTCGTTTTGGGCCCGTAGGCCGGTAACGGCACCCCAGACCATTAGTAACAGGAGAAACAGGTGTTTTCGTTTCATAACGTTTATTTTTTTAGGGTTAAAAATTAGAAATTCGAAGGATTGGTAATGGCGATTTGCAGGTAGTCGCCTTCGATGCGAATCAGGGCGCGGGCATCGGGTTTGCCGTAGTAGGTGCGGATGTGTGTGTCGTTTTCTTTACCGGAGGATTCGGATTTGAGCCCCGAAATTTTCCATTCGGAATTTTCGGTGTCCATTTTCAGTACATAGGCCACCGCTTTGGGATTGGTGATGGTGATGCGGGTAAAATCACCCGAGGTGATAAAGTTGTGAAAGCCCCGTCCCAGTTCGTGCAATACGATTTTGTTGTAATCGCCGCGGGTGCGGATATTGTAGATCCGGTCAACGGTAATTTCTTGAAAATCGCCTATGCTAAACAAATCTTTGATGCGCTTGGCTTGTATTTTGTTGTAGTCGCCATCGACATTAAGCTTTTTAATCCTTTGCAAGTGAACCGTATTGTAATCGCCCGCAATGCGCACATAAAATCCGAAATCCAGGAATATTTTGGCGTAATCGACGGCGAATTTTCCTGCTTGCAGAAAGTGGATATGAAAATTGGCATAGTCGCCTTCAAAATAATTATTGTTGTTCTTTAATGCCGTGGCGCTGACATTACCGTAGTCCATCAGGGTATGTAAGGGCCCGCGCAAGCTGTCGATTTGCAATGTTCCGAAGTCGTTGCTTACTTTCAATCCGGCGGTGGACGGTAGCCGGATATCGTAGCGGATACTGAACTCTTTGGCATGTTTTCGCAACCATGCAAAGTTGTCCGCATCGCCATTGACGAGTGTTGTGGCACGGGCTTCGTCGCCGGTGCGTTTGTATTCGATTTCGATTTTGTCCAGCAATTCGCGTGCACGATCGGCATTTTCGGCCCGGACGCTTACAATGACGGCCACCCGGGCATCGGACCGGTTCCAACTGCTGACATTGACGGTGCTGTATTGGGTTTGGATAAGCACCTGACGGATACTGTCGGCATCGGTGGCTGCAAAAGTTTTTACGACCGCCTTGCTGTCTTCGGCGTTTTGGGCAAGGGCAAGCATGCCGGAGCCCAGCCAAAGCACAAGCAGGAGTATGCTACGATTGATACACTTTCTTTTCATCGATTTGATGTTTTTTCAGTTGTTCGAGTTGGTTTTGCAAATTTTCGAGCAATTGCATTTGCATGCGCAAATTGCGAATCATGGCATCCAGAATTCGGCTGTTTTGGTTTTCGTCGAAGCGGTTACGCAGTTTCGAAAAATCGTTTTCCATACGGTCGAGCCGGTCGAAGGCCTGTTGGATGATGCGACGGCTTTCGGGCAGTTCGTCGGCGTTCCATTGGATAATTTCGCGGCGTATGGCGTTTTCGATACGGTTTTTGGCTGTTTGCATGGAGTTTAGCGATGTGGGCAGTCCGTTGTTATCGGACGCTTGTCCCCACCACAGCATAGCCGCCAGGAACACCACTGCCGCGGCTACAAACCACCTCGACCAGTCGATGCGCCGGGCGGCGGGCCGGTATTGGCGTTCGAGCCGGATGCGGAAGCGTGCTTCGTGGCCTTCGGGCGGTTCCCAGAAGTCGAAGGGCGTGCCCGGATAGGGATGTTTGTCAGTGTGTTGTCCGCTCATTTTCCATTAGTTTTTTCAGTTGTTGTTTGGCGCGGGTGAGCATGGTGCGCACATTTCCGTAGCTGATGCCCATGATTTGCGCCGTTTCTTGCAGGTCGTAACCTTCGATGTAGTGCAAACTGAGCACCGTGCGGTAGTTGGTTCGCAGCCGGAGCAATGCCCGGGCCAGGGCTTGGTGCAAAGCGCGGTCGGCGAACATATCATCGTCATCGTCATCGGGCGGAGTGCTGTTTTCGGGCGGTTCGCGGTCGGTTTCGAAGCGGCGGAATTTCCTGAGCCATTGCAGGCTTTCGTTGATCACAATCCGTTTGAGCCAGGCGCCCGGTTCGGCATCGCCGCGAAAGTTTTTCATGTGGGCAAAGGCCTTGATAAAAGCTTCCTGCACCACGTCTTCGGCATAATGGTAATCGCCCGTAATCCGGTAGGCCGTGTTGAACATGGCCCGCGCATACCTGTGGTAGAAGGCCTCCATGGCCTTATGGTCGCCGCGTTGTATGGCTGCAATCAATTCCCGTTGCCCGTGCTTTGCATCCAAGAGTGTTTGTTTTCATTGAAAAGATACGTATTTCGCCTGAATGTTACAGTTTACCCAACGAATTTTACGGATGGTATGTTTGCCGGCCGTTTTAAGCGCCAGGGATGGGAGCGGTATGAGCCGACGGGCAAGCCGAATTTTTTGTGCCGCCGGCGGGGGCTTGCAGCGCAAGAGACCACGGCGGCGGCTTTACAAAAAACGGATTTGCCCGAGGCGAATTTAAGCGGACAGCCCGACGGCGCCACGTGAGTGCCGGCAGGCGGGAGGGCGCTCCGTCGTCCCGAAGCGCCTGCCGATGCGGCCTAGCCGCCACGAACGTAGGCGCCGGGGCGCCCGAAAAAATCAAATATTCAACTTCATCCACTGCTCCGGCCCAATGGCATTGTCCACCGAAAAACGGCCGATATGCGTGCGCCGCAAGCCGGCCAAATAACCGCCGCAACCCAAGGCCTGTCCAATGTCGTGGGCCAAACTGCGAATGTAGGTGCCCTTGCTCACGCGCGAACGGAACAACACATCCGGCGGGCGATAATCCATCAGTTCCAAAGTGTGAATATGCACCGGACGCGGCTCGATGTGAACGTCGGTTTGGCCCTTGCGGGCCAGTTCGTAAAGCCGCCGGCCGCCTTTGCGCACGGCCGAATACAAGGGCGGAAGCTGCATTTGCGGGCCCGTAAACCGGGTAAAAACATCCAGGATTTGCTCCCGGCCTATATGTTCGTAGGGCTTGAAATCCTGCGGCGGTGTTTCAAGGTCGTAGGAAGGCGTAACGGCGCCCAGGCGGATGATGCCTTCGTAGGTTTTGTCGGCTTGTTGAATGGATTGCAACAATTTGGTGGCCGGACCTATGCCTATGAGCAAAAGCCCGGTGGCCAAAGGATCCAAGGTGCCGCCGTGGCCCACTTTAATGTTCTTGCGGTCGAATTTTTTGCGCAGCACCGAACGGATTTTGCCCACCACATCGAACGAAGTCCATCCTTCGGGCTTGTCGATCAGCAGGATTTTTCCGGTGTGCAGGTCTTGTTCGCTTACAATAAATTCGTTGTTCATCCCTTGCCTATTTGAAGACGTAAATCCAAGCCAAAATTAGCAAGCCCAAAATAATCCGGTAGTAGCCGAACAACCGGAACCCGTGCCGGCTGATATAATGGATAAAAAATTTGATGGCCAACATGGCCACCACAAAGGCCACGACATTGCCAAACAATATCAATTGAATATGATGCGCATCCAGTTGCAAACCTTCGCCGTAAAAATCCCAGAGTTTTTTAGCCGTAGCGCCCAGCATGGTGGGCACGGCCAGGAAAAAGGAAAACTCCACGGCGGTTTTGCGGTCGAGCTTTTGAAGCATACCGCCAATGATGGTGGCTCCGCTGCGCGACACGCCCGGCACCATGGCCAGGGTTTGAAACAAACCGATACGCAAGGCCTTGCCCGGCGTAATTTCCGTATCACGGTAACCGCCCCACCAATCGTCGGCTTTAAGAAATACCAAGCCGCCCAAAACAAGCATCACGGCCACCACCAACGAACTGCCCAGCAAACGGTCGATCAGGTCGTTGAACAGCAAGCCGAACACCACCGCCGGCAAAAAGGCAATCAATAGTTTGTAGTAAAAATCCCAAGACTTGAAAAAACGCTTCCAGTAGAGCACCACCACCGAAAGGATGGCACCCAACTGAATGACCACAATGTAGAGTTTGGTAAAAGGCGCCTCGGGATGAATATGGAAAAGGTCGGCCGTGAGAATCATATGGCCTGTGGACGACACGGGCAAAAATTCGGTAAGCCCTTCCACTATGGCCAAAAGCAGGGCTTCCAACCAACTCATCGGCCGGATTTTTTGCCCGGACTACGCAGTATGGCATACACTTCCACCAAAAAGCCCGCCACAATGAGCGCCGGGGCAAGCCGGATGCGCCGGAAACTGAAAATCGAAGGGTCGAATCCGTCGGGCGCGTAGGAACCCTTGCCCCCTGCCATCAGGATAAAGCCCAAGGCAATAAGCCCCAGTCCGATAAACATCCAGCGGTAGTTTTCCTTACCAAAAAGCGGTGTGTAGGTTTTATGTTCTTTTTTGTTGGCCATGATGTTCGTTTTTTTTCGGGATTAATCGAAGTAGGATAGCGAAATGCCGGGCTTAATTTCCGAAAGCACGGTCGCCATCAGCCGTATCAGGTTTTCCACGTCGTCTTTGTGCACGGTTTCCACCGTGGTATGCATATAACGCAAAGGTAGCGAAATCAGTGCCGAAGGCACGCCGCCATTGGAATAGGCAAAGGCGTCGGTGTCGGTGCCCGTGCTACGCGACGAAGCCAAGCGTTGGAACGGAATGTCGTTTTTGCGGGCCGTGTCGATAATCAAGTCGCGCACCTTGTGGTGAACAGCCGGCGCATAGGAAATAACCGGACCTTTGCCCAGCCGTATTTCGCCCTCTTTCTTTTTGTTGATCATGGGCGTGGTGGTGTCGTGGCACACATCGGTAACGATGGCCATATCCGGCTTGATGGTTTCGGTGATCATCTGGGCGCCGCGGAGCCCGATTTCTTCCTGCACCGAATTGACCACATAAAGCCCGTAAGGAAGGTCGATACCATTTTCTCGAATCAGCCGCAAGGTTTCGGCGATCATAAATCCGCCCATACGGTTATCCAGGGCGCGGCCCACGTAGCGGTTTTTGTTGAGCACGAAAAATTCATCGGGATAGGTAATCACACTACCCACGTGCACGCCCAGTTTTTCCACTTCGTCCTTGTCTTTGGCACCGATGTCCACAAAAATGTTTTCCACTTTGGGGCATTCTTCCTTGCCGTGAAGCCGTGTGTGAATGGCCGGCCATCCAAAAATACCTTCCACAATGCCGTTTTCGGTGTGGATATGCACTTTTTTGGACGGAGCAATCATGTGGTCGGAACCGCCGTTGCGAATCACATAAATCAATCCGTCGTCGGTGATGTAGTTCACATACCAGGAAATTTCGTCGGCATGGGCTTCAATTACAACCTTAAAGTCGGCCCCGGGATTGACCACGGCCACGGCCGTGCCGTAGGCATCGGTAATAAAATCGTCGGCATAAGGACGCAGATAATCCATCCACAGTTTTTGGCCGTTGTATTCATAGCCCGTGGGCGCGGCATTGTTGATATATTTTTGAAGGAAAGCAAAAGATTTGCGACCGATAATTTTCTTGAATTTTTTCATAAAGTATATCAGGAATTGTTTTGCTCAAAATTACGGAAAATAATTTTGCCGCGAAATGGCTATATTTGTGTATAAAAAATCAACATTATGGAAGCAAAAAAGTATCCCAAACCGCTCATCATTATGCACTGGCTCACGGTTTTGTTGCTCATCGTGGAAGCCGGTGTGGGACTTTACTTGGAAACCTTGGAGTTTAATGAACAAAACTTCAATGTTTTCCGCTTGCATGCCTTTACGGGTGTTTTCATTTTGATAATCACGCTTTTCCGGTTCAGCTACAAAGTGCGCCATTTACAAGATTTGCCCGAAATCGAATATTACGGCAAAGGCCACGAAAAATTGGTCAAAGCGGTGCACGGGCTGATGTATTTACTCTTGATTATCATTCCGGTCGTGGGTTTATATTCCATTTACACCATAGGCGGCTTGCAATACGATTTGGGCGGCCCGTTCCCCACGCAGGAACCGCCGCATAATTTGGTGGAAATCCACGAGAATTTGGTTATTTTATTGGGCATTTTGGTATTGATGCACGTGGGCGGAGTGATAATG